>JAKZWC010000182.1:0-3285 GCA_047515735.1 Spirochaetales bacterium
ACCTCCACGTGACCCAACAGCGCGCCGATCACGTCATCGGTGGTAAGCCGCTCGGACTCGGCCTCATAGGTCACCGCCAGGCGGTGGCGCAGCAGGTCCGGCGCGACCGCCTTCACGTCCTCCGGAATGGTGAACGAACGACCCGCAAACAGAGCGTGAATCTTGGCGCAGCGGTACAGGTAGATCGAGGCTCGCGGCGAGGCGCCATGCTCGATGTAGCGCAGGAAGTCGGGCGCATCCTTACCGCTGCTCCCACGGGTCGTCTGTACCAGAGTGACGATGTATTCTTCGATCCTGCTGTCGAGGCGCACCGCGGCCGCGGTTTGCCGCAGCATGGCGATTGCGCCCCCATCGAGCACGGGCCGTACCTCGATCGGGCGCTCGTCCCCCATCAGCCGCAACACTTCCAGTTCCTCGTCGTAGGCGGGGTAGGGCACCTGCAGCTTCAGCAGAAAGCGGTCCAACTGCGCCTCCGGCAGCGGGTAGGTGCCCTCCTGCTCGATGGGATTCTGGGTGGCGAGCACGAAGAACGGCTCGTCCAGAGGATAGGTCTCGTTGCCCAGCGTAACCTGGCGCTCCTCCATGGCTTCCAGCAACGCCGACTGCACCTTGGCCGGCGCGCGATTGATCTCGTCCGCGAGCACCAAGTTGGCGAAGATCGGCCCCTTGCGCGCGGTGAACTCTCCGGTCTGCTGGCGAAAGACCATGGTGCCGATGAGGTCCGCGGGCAGCAGGTCGGGAGTGAACTGCAGGCGCCGGAAGCTGACGTCGGTCACCTCGGAGAGGGTCTTCACGGCGCGCGTCTTGGCCAGACCGGGCACGCCTTCGAGCAGCACGTGGCCGCGCGCCAGCAGCGCCATCAACATGCCCTGCACCATGGCCCGCTGGCCGATGATGCGCTTCCCTACCTCGGCGACGCAGGCGGACAGCAATTCATGCTGCTCGGCGACGCGGGCGTCGAGCTGCTGCCGATCCTGCGCCGCGAACAGCGGCCGTGCCGCCGGATCAACTCCGGTAGTCGGCATTCTCACGGACGTATTCGTAGCCCAGGTCGGAGGCCAGGACCCGCACGGTGTGCTGCTCCTGCGCCGGATAAGCGGCGCTGCCGATCTCGAGCCCGATCCGTACCACCCGGTCGTGCGGTGGGAACCCGGCACCGGAGTCGCAACGGCAGTCCTGCAGGTATGCGCTCAGGTCACGTTCCAGCGCCGGGTCGATGGTGAAGACGCCCGCTGCGAACACTTGCCGCTCCCCCAGGGTGATGGCGAGGTTGCGGGCCCCGAGGTGGCGCAGGTCCGGGCGGCTGCCGAGGTAGTCGCCGGCGGAGCTGGCGATGCGGCCGACGTTCGGGTCATTGCCGTATACCGCGGTCTTCACCAGCGGCGAATTGGCCACCGCCTTGGCCACCGCCACCGCGTCCTGCTCCTGCAGGCGGGAGGTCACCGCTACCTCGATCACGTGGCGGGTGCCCTCGCCGTTACGGACGATGTCGCCGGCCAGCTCGGCGCAGACCTGCTGCAAGGCAGCGCGCAGCCCGGGCGCGGCGGCGCTGCCGGGGGCTCGCTCGCGGGAGCTGAGCAGCACGACCATGTCGCTGGTGCTCTGGTCGCCGTCGACCGTGATGCGGTTGAAGGAGCGGCGCGCCGCCCGCTGCAGTTCGCGCTGCAGCTCGTCGGCGCTGGCCGGAGCATCGGTGACGATGAACGCCAGCATGGTGGCGAGGTTGGGCTCGATCATCCCCGCGCCCTTGGCAATACCGAGCACCCGGTGGCCGGACGGGGTCTGTGCGCTGCGCAGCTTGGGGTAGGCGTCGGTGGTCATGATCGCCTGAGCCACCGCCAGCGGTGTCGCCGAGTCGAGGCTGGAGGCGAGGGCGGGCGTGGCAGCTCCCAAAGCGGTCACCGGAAGCTGCCAGCCGATCACCCCGGTAGAGGCGGGCAGCAGTTCCTCGGGCGCCACCCCGAGGGCGGTGCCGGCCTGGTCGAGCAAGGCGCGCGCGGCGGCCACCCCATCGGGAGCGCACACGTTGGCCACCTTGTTGTTGATCAGAATGCCGCGGACCGGCCGTCCGCGATGGTTGCGCACGATCTCCACCGGTGCGCCGGTGACGCGATTGCGGGTCAGCACGGCGGCCCACGCCCGGCTCGCGGCCGGGGCCAGGATCGCCGCCAGATTGATAGCTAGCGGGCTGCCGCCGGCGCCCAGCTCTACCGGGACGAAATGCGTGGAAGCGACCGCGAACCGAAATCCGTCAGGGACCAGGGCGCGCGCTTCCAGGGCCTCACGATAGGCATCTGCCGTGCTGTAGAGCTCCCGCGTTGGTTCCACCACTCGACTTATAGTACAGCGCGCCGTGCGACGACAACACCATGGCGACTCGGACCCGCCAATGAGCGCACCAAGCCCATGCGCCAACCAACCAGCCGCGCTCTTGACCTGTCGAGCAGGCCCCGTGATACTCACACTCTCTCCTCGCTGCGAATGTGCACGGGATTTATCTGACAGGTGACTCATCATGCTCAAGAGACTTTATGTCGACAATTTTCGGTGCCTCACTAATTTCGAACTCAAGCTCGACGAAGCCAACGTGCTTCTCGGCGCCAACGCGACAGGCAAGACAACAGTGTTGGTGGTCCTGCAGAAGCTCCAGAAGCTACTCGCACGCGGAGGTAGAGTCGACGAAGTATTTCCCGCGCGCGACCTTACGTTGAGCCAAAATCGTAGCGAACAACGCTTTGAACTCGAGACCTGCGTCGATGAGCAGACCTACCGGTACGGCTTGACGGTAGAGCACGACCTTGATCGGCACCAAATGAGGATCATCGAAGAAACTCTTGAGCATGACAGCAGCGCCATCTTCGAGTTCGCGAGTGGCCTCGCGCAACTGTACCACGACGACTACCGTCGAGGTTCCGAGTACCCGTTTGATTGGACCCTGTCCGGGGTTGGATCCTTGCACGAGCGGCCGGACAACCAGAAGCTCACACGATTCAAGAAGGACCTGAGAAACTATATCGTCGCCGGTACTTGCCGAAGATGAATTCCTCGAGCCGCTGACGGAGAACTTCGTGGGCTGGTATCGCCACTATTCGCAGGAGAACATGGGTTCGATCGGAACGCTGTTCGATGCCCTCCGCGAATCCCTCCCGGGTTTCGATTCAATCAGACTTAGGGAATCTGGTGAGAACTCGCGCGCCCTCAAAGCCGTATTTCGCAATCCGCCCAATGCCACGATAGATTACGGACTAGACCACCTTTCCGACGGGCAGCGCGCCTTGATCGCGT
>JAKZWC010000183.1:0-3332 GCA_047515735.1 Spirochaetales bacterium
CTTCCCCGGCACGCCGTGCCGACATCAGTTGCTCCCGGTGGCGAACGCGTACCGGCCCCCGGTGCGCTCGCGCAGCTCCTTCACCGGGTCGTCGACTTCGGCGTCGCTTGATGAGAAAGCGGCTAGAACGAGCGCCCGCGAAACGCATGGAACAACTTTCATGGCCGCATCATACGGCATTCCCCGGTACGTGCAGCGCGCAACCTGGTCGGCGTCGAGCGGAGCTTTTCCCGCCGTTTCAGTTGAGCAGTTGTCGCGGTGCGCCCCACAGTGCGAGTGTATTGCCCCATGCGAGGCTTGTTTGACCTGACGGGTAAGGTGGCGATTGTCACCGGTGGCAACGGCGGCATCGGGCGGGCGATTGCCCTGGGGCTTGCGCAGCACGGCGCAGACATCGTGGTGGCAGCCCGCAACGAGCACAAGACGGCGGCCGTCGTCAGCGAAGTAGAAGCGATGGGGCGGCGCTGCATCGGTGTTCGCTGCGATGTGCTGCAGCATGACGACATTACCGCCACCGTGGACACCGCGGCGCGTCAGCTCGGCGGCGTCAACATCCTGGTCAACAACGCCGGCGTGGGGCATGGCGGTCAGCCGACACAGACCGTGCAGTTCGAGACTTGGCAGCGGGTGATCGACATCAACCTGACAGCCGTATTCCTGTTCTGTCAGGCCGTCTACCCGGAGTTGGTGAAGGCCGGCGGCGGCAAGATCATCAACGTCGGTTCCGGATACTCCTTGCGGAGCGCCGCAGGCAACGCGCCCTACTCCGCCAGCAAAGCGGGTGTGTGGAACCTGACGCGGACCATGGCGCTCGACTGGGCAGCATGACCCGCACCATGATGCTGCTCGATCCGCGGCTGCGGGGCGGTGGGCGGCCGCTACGAAACCTCCAAACGGCAAGCGAGGAGTAGGAGAGAGGTCGTTAGTCGTCTGCCGGCAGAAAATTGGCGATCGCGAAACCGGACACCGCGGTGCGATTGGCGCCCAGCCGTCGTGTCGCCGCCATACGCGCCACCAGGCCTTACGTAGCTCTGATAAAACTCGCGCGCCGGAATGGTCCGGTCCGCCCACAGTTCGGAAAACTGCCGCGGACCAGCATCTCGCCTGCAGCGCCGGCTCGTCATCGCGTTGAGCGGGTGGAGTGCAAAATGGAATGATCAAGGTGGCGCCGCTGAGGGTGCCGCACTGGCAATCTACGGTATCCCGCGTGCCACCATCGACATCGACATGCTGATCATGCCGGATCAGGTGCCGTCCGCCGAGGAGGTCCTCGGACAGCTTGGCTAGCGCCTTGCGGCGGCGGAAATGAGCCTCGCCGGGGGGGCGGTGACCATCTCTCGGTTGGTGAAGCCGGAGTCTGACTCGGAGGACGTTCTGATGGTCGATCTGCTGCACGTTGCGCCGGCCCTGGAAAGCGTGTGGCAGTCCCGCCAGCGCGTCGCATGGGACCACGGCACCATCGGAACGGTGTCGCGGGCCGGGCTGGTCGCGTTGAAACGGTTGCGCGGCCGCGGGCAGGACCACGACGACATCCGCAGACTGACGGGAGAGACGGAATGCAGGTAGACATGTCCGCGCAGGCAGTAACGGTTCGGTTGCAGCGCTTGAGCCAACTGCGCGCTCTTTGCCTGTCACTGGCTGCGGCCGGTCGACGCGCCGGGCTGGCACCTCGTCCCGCCGGTTCGACCCCGGAGCCGGACGCGGGTCAGCAAGGCGCGCACACCGCGCGGTCCGGACCCGTTGAGTCTCACGGCATTTAGACTCGCTTGGCAACCAAGCGTTGCGCAACGATACGAGACCAGCCGCAACATACGCTGGCGCCCTGTGCTCCGAGCCGGGGGGACCACCAGCACCACGACGAAAATGACCGGAGTTTCCGGCCACGAGCACGGGTCACGGGGCGCAGTCCCGATCCCGAAAACGAGGAGGAGTACGTTATGACTCCCAGACTCATGTTGCTGCCGCTGGCGTTCGCGCTGGTGGCGACCGTTACGTGTCTCTGGCCGGCCGCGGTCTGCTGCAGATCATTCTCGTTCTCGGCATCTCCTCGGGCGTCAGCAATTCCCGGGTGGTGCGCCGTGCCGTCATCGCCATCAAGGAGAACGACTACTTCCAGGCAGCCCGGGCAGTTGGCAGCCCCGTCGCGCAGATTCTGCGGCGCCATGTGCTGCCCACGATCGGCGCGGTAATCGTGGCCGAGGCCTCGCTGAGCTTCCTCGGGTTCGGGCTGCCGCCTGAAGTGCCAAGCTGGGGCGGCATGCTCAGCCGGGAGGGACGCCAATACATGACGATCGCGCCGCGGCTGGTGATCTGGCCGGGCCTGTGCCTGACCATTGTCGTGTACGGCATCAACATGTTCGGCGACGCCGTGCGCGACCTGCTCGATCCGCGGCTGAGGGGGCGGTGGCGGCCGCTACGGAACCCGAAACGGAGCAAGACGGTCCCGCGCAGCTCGCGCCGAGTTAGCTGAGATTCGAGGTGCTCATTCGCCCAGGAAACGTCGACACCCAGATGCCCTGTGTAAGAAAGTATGCATGTTCCCCCTGATCCGGTTCCGGGAAAAAGTATATGCCTTTGCGGGATGGACACTCCTCCCGCTCTTCGGTACGACCCTCGAGTCCCTTGGAACGCCCTCCCGGAGTTGCCGCCGAGGACGGATCTCGAGACACCCGCCATCCTCAAGACCTGCATCGAAGCGAGGGTGGCGCTGGCCCGCGTCAACGCGCTGGCGGAGTCCCTGCCGAACCGGTCCATCCTGATCCACGCCCTCCCTTTGCAAGAGGCGCGCAGCAGTTCCGAGATCGAGCACATCGTCACCACGGGGGATGAGTTGTACCGGGCGTTGGCGTCGGGCGCGAGCGCGGATGCCGCTGCAAAGGAAGTGCTGCGTTACCGCGAGGCGTTGTGGGAGGGGATGGAGGGTCTCGATCGGCGTCCCAATCTGGACGTCCGCCTGTTCGAACGGATCTGCTCGCGCATTCGCGGTGTGGACGTACGCGTGCGGCAGGGCCGGGTCGCCATCGGAAACCCGGCCCACGGGCGGGTGATCCTACACGCCTCCCGAGGGCGCCGCGCTCGGCAGGCTGCTCGCCAATCTGGAACGTTTCCTCGCCGAGCAGGCGGACGGAGTCGATCCGCTCATCAAGATGGCCGTCATGTACTACCAGTTCGAGGCCATTCACCCGTTCACTGACGGTAACGGGCGCACCGGACGCATCCTGAACGTCCTCTACCTGAAGACCCGGGGCCTGCTCGACGCTCCGATCATCTACGTCAGCCGTTACTTCATGGCACACCGCAGCGTCTATTACCGTCTGCTGCGCGCGGTCACG
>JAKZWC010000184.1:0-2521 GCA_047515735.1 Spirochaetales bacterium
CCACCAGGCTCCACCGCCGTACCAGCAGCAACCCCAGCAGCCGCCGCATGAGGCTCCACCGGCGTACCAGCAGCAACCCCAGCAGCAACCCCACCAGGCTCCACCGGCGTACCAGCAGCCGGCCCAGCAACCGCCCCACGAGCCGCCGAGAGCCGCGCAGCCCGCGTACCAGCCGCAGCCTTCCTACCAGGTATCGCAGGAGTCGGCGCCCGCCCCACAGGCCGCCGCGTACCAGCCGCAGCCTCAGCCGCAACAGCCGGTGTACCAAGCGCCCGCGCCGCCTCAGCAGGCTCCGCCCCCTTCCCAGCCCGCGCCGCCCGCTGCAGCGCCGCCCGCCGCGGCCCCCCATGTCGAGGCGCCGTCCCCGCTGCCAGACATCGCTCCGTCCGGGTCGTTTCGCGACTGGGCGATGCGGCTGCACGCGCAGGCCCCGCACGGCACCTCGAACAGCGGTCACGGCGGTGTGTCGTGACCGAGCCCGCTCCGAGCTAGGGAGCCGCCACCATGCCAGATGTAAGTCCTGCGATCGCACTGTTTCGCCGGCACCACGAGTTCCTGCTCGAGCGCTTTCTCGACATGGAACGCCAGAAGTTGCCCGCCGACGAGATCGACCGGCAGCTTGTCGACCTGGGCGAGAGGATCGTCCGCGAGTACAACACCACCGCTCTGGTCTCGGGCTCGGCGCAGCTCGGCACCGAGGGTGTGCGGGAGTTCATCGGCAATATCCGCGGCCTCATGGGCGGTGGGGCACTGGCCCCGCTGCTCGACCGCGACGACGTCGAGAACATCCACATCCTCGGCCACGACAACGTGGTGCTGTCGCTGGCCAATGGCGAGCGCATCCTGGTGGGGCCGGTGGCGGGCAGCGAGGAAGAGTTGGTCATGATGATCCGCCACCTGGCGGCCACCGCCGGCCACACCTCGCGGCGCTTCGACACGGCCTCGCCGATCCTCGACCTGCGATTGGCCTCAGGGCACCGCCTGTTCGCCGTCACGGCCGTGGCGGAGCGCACGTCGGTGGTTATCCGCCGCCACCGCCTGTTGCACGCCTCCATGGCGAGTCTGGTGGAGAAGGGCACCGTCACGCCGCAGATCATCGCGGTGCTGCGGGCCGCGGTGCGTCCGCCGAATCCGGCCAACATGCTGGTGGTGGGCGGCACCGGTGCGGGCAAGACCACGCTGCTGCGCTCGCTGATCTCCGAGATCCCGCAGTCGGAGTTGCTGGTCACCATCGAGGACACGCTCGAGTTGCACCTCCGCTCGTCGGGTCTGCATCCCCGCACCCTGGCGCTGGAGACCCGCACGTCCAACACCGAGGGCACCGGCGAGATCACCACCTACGACCTGGCCAAGGCGGCCCTGCGGATGTCGCCCGACCGGGTGATCGTGGGGGAGGTGCGCGGCGGCGAGGTCATGCAGCTGCTGCAGGCCATGGGCATCGGCAACGACGGTTCGCTGGGCACCATCCACGCGGGCAGCACCCGGGCGGCCATCAACAAGATGCTGATCTACGCCCAGCGTTCGCCCGACGCCCCGACGCCCGATTCGGTGATGCGCGAGATCGCCGAGGTGCTGCACCTGCTGGTCTACATCAAGAAGCTGCCCGACGGCCGCCGCTCCATCACCTCCATCCGGGAGGTCACCGGCTACGACGACAGCAAGGTGCTCACCTCCGAGGTGTTCGGTCCTGGGCCCGACGGCATCGCCGTGTACACCAGGCCGTTCAAGGAGGACGGCGAGACACTGGCGCGGCTGCGCGACTCGGGCTTCGACCCCGCCTCACTCGGCGAGCCCTACCGCCCCGAGGAGGTCCGCCGCGACCGGGCGCAGCGCGCCGGACAGAGACCGGCCGAGCAGCCGCCCCAGAGGCCGACTCACCGGGCTCCGGCACAACATCCCGGCCAGCAGGCTCCGGCACAGAGGCCCGGCGCGCAACCCGCCCAGAGGCCCCCGCAGCAGCAGCCGCCGACCCGCCAGCCGCAGCCGGCCCAGGCGCCTCCCGGCGCGCCGCCGCAACACCCTTACCCGCCGCCGCGGGCCGTGCCGCCCCAACCTGCCCACCGACCACCCGCCCCGGCGCCCGCGCCGGTCGGCCGGCAGGCCCCGCCGGCGCCCCCCGGTAGGGGACCGGCGAGCCCGCCGCAGCAGCCCCCACAGCAACCCAACTACACGCAGCCCCGACCCCAGCCGCCCCAGCAGCCCCCGGTGGGTGGCCGGGAGGCCGGGCGATGACCGCCCTCCTGGTCATCTTCCTCGGGGCTCTGGGCGGTATCGGCCTGTTGACGCTTGGGTTGGCTTTCCAACGCAAGCCGCCGAAGGACGAAGAGCAGGTGCGCCTGCGCAAGTTCCGCGCCAAGGGCACGCGCACCGAGGCCCGCAAGGCGCTCGCCGACCGCATGTCGCAGCTGGTGCTGGCGTTCCTGCTCGCCCTAGGGGGCTGGTACGTGACGGGCTGGCTGGCGGCCGCCGTGCTGGGTGCGATGGCTGGCTACGTAGGCCCGCTGATGGTGCAGGGTCCGAA
>JAKZWC010000185.1:0-3062 GCA_047515735.1 Spirochaetales bacterium
CGGTCGCGCGCCCGATGCCGTCGGTGCTCCCGGTTACCAGAATCGTCTTCACGCGAGTGAGTATGGCATGGACGCTACACCCACTGCTGCGCCCGCACCTCGGCCAGCGCCGCGAAGTCGGCGGCTACCGGCGTCACCTGCCGGTTGCCGGTAGCGGCGGCGATCTCACGCGCCGCGGCGCCGGCGCGCGCTTCGTTGCGCCCGTGCACGATCACGGCGCAGCCCTGCTCGGCCAGCGCCACGGCGGTCGCGCGCCCGATGCCGTCGGTGCTCCCGGTTACCAGAATCGTCTTCACGCGAGTGAGTATGGCATGGACGCTACACCCACTGCTGCGCCCGCACCGCAGACGGCGCCGTGGTGTAGGACTGGAACAGGACCCGCCCGTCGAACGCCAGGAGCTGCCGCAGCCGTTGCCGGTACCCGGGATGATCGATCATCTGCTCGGCAGCGGTCCTCGGGACCCAGGCGGCGGCGATGGTCTCGTCGCCTGCCGCGGCGTCTCCCGACAGCCAGGAGCCGAGGAAGTCGATGATCACTCGGCTGCTGCTGAGGTTGGAGTAGACTCCCACCAGCCGGTCGACTGCCACGACGACGCCAGCTTCCTCCATCACTTCGCGGACCACACCGTCGAGCACGGATTCGCCCTCTTCGATCTGACCGCCGGGGAACTCCCAGCCTCGGCGCGGGGTGCGCACGAGCAGTACCTCGTCTCCCCGTTGCACGAGCATGCCGGCAGCCACGATGTGCTTGGGATGGAATGGTGGATTCACGGCCACTCGCGGACCATAGCAGGGATCTGAGGAGGAGACCCGCCCGGGTTACCGGCGCCGGCCTTCACCCGCTGTTACCTGCGCGGCGTACCCAGGACAGGGGTTGCCCGGACAGCGCCGCCGCCATGTTGTCGAGTTCGGCGCGCGGCACCTCGGGTACGTGCTGGATGCCGTACTCGATCTGTCCCGCGTTCAGGTAGGCGAATCGGCTCGAGGTGATGTCCGTCGGACCATGCTGCGGAACGACGATCAGATGAGCATGGGCCACGCCGAACCCGTGCACTACCAGCCCGACGCGCAACGGTTCCAGCGTACGGCGGATGTCGCGCGAGAACCGTTGGGCCAGCGTCATGATGTGGGCGGCAAGCGCATCGGGAATATCGCAGAAGTGATCGACGTGCTGTTTCGGGATGACCATCAGTTCGCCCGGGTTGATGGGGCGGATGCCCATGAAGCCGAGGCACGACTGGTCCTCGTAGACCCGGCTGCACGGCGCCCGCCGGGCAACTATTTCGCAAAACACGCAGGAGGTTCGTTCGGCCCGCATCAGCGAAGATAGTAGCGCCGCGCACGGGTCTTGCCCTCCGCCCGTATCAGTCCGGCTTGTACCAGCTTGTGGAACAGGGCGCGAACGGCTGCCGGCGCGGTCCCGATCAGCTTGACGGCTTCGGGAGTGGAGAGGCTGCCCCGGCGACGGATTTCATCGAGCAGCACGTGAGCCTGCGTGGTCACGGAGCCGCCGGCGAGAGGAACGATCAAGTTGGCGAGGGTGTAGCGCGAGCCCCCGCGAGTACCAATGCGCGCCAACAGGCCTTTCGTCTGGGCACGTGCAAGCAGTTCAGGTGTGTCCGCTTCCGGCATGGCCTCACGAATCTGGCGCGGAGCGATGGCGCCGCCGGCGCGGCGGACTTCGACCAGCAGGCGACGTTCATCCGCCATCAGGTGCACCCCTTCGAGCGCTTGCAGCCAGAGTTGCTCCTCCACGTCGATCACGCTGCGGTTGTAGAGCGTGACGGTCACCGAGCTGTCGGTAGCGGAGAAGACCGGCGGTTCCAACAGCCGGGACTCCATCTCCTCGTACATGCGCTCGATTCCCTCACCGTACTCTTCGACGAGTCCCACGGTTTTCAAGACTCGCATGATGCGTGGATTACGGCTGTAGTGTTCGGTGCGCATGTTTTCGATAGTAATGTGACCGGGGAGCGGCCCTGGACTGTGGATCTCGATGCGGTCGTCCCAAATGCTGATGTCTACGGTGCTGCCCTGCAGACCATAGTCTCGGTGCGCCACTGCGTTGACGATGGCTTCCCGCAACACCGCCTGCGGATATTCCGGCAGGATCTCACGTCGCGATCCGGTAACCGCTTCCACGTGCCGCGTATGGTCGCTGATGAATCTCAGGCAGCAGTCGACCGTTGCCGCCAGTGGTGCGGAACACTCCTCCCGGGCGGTGGCCGGACCGGGACCGGGGCCGCCGCCGACACGACGCACGAGTTGCACCGCGGCGCCGCGGATGAAGTCCCTGGGTTGATACGCGAGATTGTAAAATCTTGGGCCGCATTCCCTGCCTGCGGTTGCTCCAGGACGGTGGGGTGCGGCAGACGCTGCCGTTTGGTTGACCGGATCCGCCATGGGGCGGTCGCAGACCGTGAGGGCGGTGGCTTGCCCTCCGAGTCCTGTGGCGCAACAATGCGGCCCGCGAGCGGTGCCGCCGGCACCGTCCCACGGTTATACCCAGCTTGAGGGAGAGGAATATCGACTTATGCCCAGGATGACCGGCGGCCAGGCGCTGGCCCGGCAGTTGTATCGGGAAGGCGTGCGGGTGATCTTCGGCCTGCCCGGCGTGCAACTCTACCACCTGCTCGACGGGCTCCACGAGCAGTCCGGGATCAGCTTCATCACCACCCGCCACGAACAGGCCACCACCTACATGGCCGACGGCTTCTCGCGCGCCGGCGGCGGCATCGGCACCGCCCTCGTCGTCCCCGGACCGGGACTGCAGAACGCCTCCGCGGGCATCGGCACCGCCTACTCCGCGTCATCGCCGATCCTCGTTATAGCCGGGCAGGTGGAGCAGGACCTGATCGGGGTCGATCGGGGCGTGCTGCACGAGATCAACGATCAACTCGACACCATCCGGCCGGTGATCAAGTGGGGCCGCCGCATCCTGGCGGCGCAGGATGTGCCGGGCAGCGTCCATGAGGCCTTCTACCAGTTGCAGTCGGGCCGGCCGCGGCCGGTCGAGATAGAGATCCCGCCGGACACCCTCGCGGAGGAAGCGGACGTAGAGC
>JAKZWC010000186.1:0-4381 GCA_047515735.1 Spirochaetales bacterium
GCGTATCCACCAGCGGCTCACCTGGATTCGTGATCTCGATGCGGCCGGGGAAGATCTCCACCATCGGTCCGGCGCCGGTTGCCAGAAAATCCTGATGGATCAAGGCATTGGCCACCAGTTCGCGTACCGCGTTCTCCGGGAACGCCAGTATCGTCTGGCGCAGCGCGGGACCGATAACTTCGCTCGCCGGCAGCCGGGCGTTGATGTAGACGAGCAGGCTTTCGAAGCCTGATGCATAGCCTCTCAAGGCTTCCGATTCCTTCAGCGTCTCAATGCGGCCCGCGCCACGGTATTCGATCACGCGAACGGCCTTGCGTTGCAGCGACCGGAAGTCGCCGAGATTCTTGGCCAGCAGCATGGCGCCCAGATTGGTGATGTCGAAGCCGCCGGCTGCGCAGGGCGCTATCAGCCGATCTCTCTGGAGCACGTCAAGGATAGCGGCGTGGCCGTCCGGCAGCGGCGTGTCGAGCAGATCGAAGTACGCTGGGTAGTCGAGCTTGGCGAGTACACTCTCACCGCTGAGCCGCTCGGCCGCTATGCCGTCTTCGAAGCTCACCCGATCGAACACGCGCCACAGCGCCCGTTCCTTCTCGGGGTAGTCCTTGAGCCTTCTCTTGGTGATGCCGACCCTGATGAACTCGATACCATTGAACGCCACCGGCTGCCGCGACGCGCGGTCGATCTCCAGGAGAACGAGGCGCTGCTCGTTGGCTGTGACTTCGTGGAAACGGAAATCGATACGAGGGCGCAGCAGGCGCAGCAGCCAAGTCTCAAGAGGCTCATTTCCCTTCTTCGCACTGGATGGAGACAAACTCGTACCGGTGATTGCATGTGTGCCGTTCTCGACTCCCCATAGTAGGTAGGCCTGGGCCTTGCCGTGGAGAGTCGCGGCATTGGCCAGCGCGGAGATGTATTCGCCGATCTCCTGCGGCGCGTCCTGATTGAGCTTGAACTCGACCCAGTCGGTCTCATGCGGCAACTTGCGCAACTCCCGCACCAGACCGAGCAAGTAGTCGTGGTCGGCACCTGCTGTCATGGCTCAGTCGTCATGATACGGAAGCCTCTCTGGCCCATCGGCACATGATACGCTGCATTTTCGCCCGCTGCCAGCACGCGATCACCTCGACAGGCTCCAAAAAAACAGGGTCCGACGTGGGCGCCGAAGGGGGGCATCCCCCCCAAGGCGCTGAATACGTGAGCGCGTACCGCACATTGTAGCACCTGCGGCAGCGGTGGTAGTCTGAACGGCGACTATCTGACCCAAGGAGGCCACTATGCAGTTCCGTGCAGGTATCCGTTTGATCGCAATCGTGAGCGCCGTCATCTGGCTGGCGCCGGCCCTGGTGCTGGCGGGAGCCCAGGAGGAGGGCGGCGGCCAGTCGTCCGCGGGCGCTGCCGCTACCGACGCCGTCGGCGCCGAGTTGCCCGATACGCCGCAACGGCCGTGGACCTACGGCTCGCACGCCGAGTTCCAGGCCGCCACCGGGCGCACGCTTCCGGCCCTGAGCGAGGCGCCGATGCTGGCGCAGCAGGTGAGCAGCGGAGCGCTGCCGCCGGTAGCCGAGAGGGTGCCCGACGAACCGCTGATCGTGGTGCCGATCGAGCAGATCGGGAGCTACGGCGGGCAGATGAACACCACCGTGATGGACGGGCCGGTGGTCTGGTGGTTCCCCGCCTACTGGCTGGAGGATCCGCCGGTGCAGCTTCGCCCCGATGCCAGGACCTGGTATCCCAACTGGCTGCTGGGGGTGGATCAGTCGGCCGACGACCGCACCATCACCCTGCGCCTGCGCCCCGGCATGAAGTGGTCGGACGGGGAGCCGTTCAGCGCCGACGACCTGGCGTTCTGGTTCGACGACATGAACCTGAACAAGGAACTGCATCCGACGGTGCCGACCAGTCTCAACGTCGGCGGCTCGCCGGCGCAGGGACGCCGCATCGACGACCACACGTTCGAGTTGAGCTTCGCGGCGCCGCTGCCCAACTTCGCGCTGCGCCAGCTCACCTTGCCGCACTACATGTGGTCGATGGGGTTCATCGCCGAGCCCAAGCACTACTTGTCACGATTCCATATCAGTTACAACGCCAAGGCCAACGACCTCGCCAAGGAGGGCGGTTTCGAGAACTGGACCCAGTTGTTCAACGCCCGCCAGGGACCCTACGGCAAGAGTTCCGATGACATCGGGCGCCCGGTGCTGGAGGCATGGGTGCTGCAGGAGGCGGCCACCGACTACGCGCTGTGGGAGCGCAATCCCTTCTACTGGAAGGTGGATATCGCCGGCAACCAGCTACCCTACTTCGACCGGGTGCAGAACCGCTCCGCCGCCACCAAGGAGTCGTTCATGATCGCGGCCATGGGCGGTGAGGTGGACTTCGTGGCCTCGATCCTGACTATCGAGGATTTTCCGGTGCTGACCCAGAACGCCGAGGCCGGCGGATTCGAGGTGCGCCTGTGGCAGAAACGCGCCGGCGCCGGGGTCAACTACTTCTTCCGCCAGACCTACAAGCCCGATCCGGTGATCGAGGGACTGCTGCGCGACAAGCGGTTCCGCCGCGCCCTGTCGCTGGCCATCAACCGCGCGGAGATCAACGAGCTGCTCTATTTCGGCAAGGGCATCCCGTCGCAGGCGGCGGTGCCGCCGGGGTCGATCTACCACGTGCCGGAGCACTTTCAGCGCGACGCCGCCTACGATCCGGACGAGGCCAACCGCATCCTCGACGAGATGGGCCTGGAGAAGGGCGCCGACGGCATCCGCCGCCGTCCCGACGGCAAGGAGCTGTTCTTGAAGATCGAGGGCTACCACGAGCAGGAGACGCCGATCACCTCCACCGCCGAACTGGTCAAGAACTACTGGGAGGCGGTCGGCGTGAAGACCGACTTCGACTTCCGCGAGGATAACTCGTTCGACGGCAAGCGCTCCGCCGACGAGGTGATGATCGCCAGCCACGTGATCGACATGCTGCCGGACAGCATCTTCGACGGCTCGTTGTGGGCTCCGCCGTCGTTCGGCTGGTGGAGCGAGGAGTTGGCCAACGTCTACTTCGCCGAGGGGATCGCCGGGCTGCGCGCCGCCGGCATGGAGCCCGACCTGCTGCGCTTCTTCGAGCTGTCGGAGCAGTTCAATCAGACCGCGGGCGAGGACGACAGGGTCGCCATCGCCAACCAGATCGGCGCACTGTGGGCCGACAACCTGTGGATGGTGGGCACCGTAGGCGGCGACCTGCCGCACCCCGCGCTGGTCAGGAATGACATGGGCAACGTCGCCTCGAAGGGCTTCGCCACCTACTTCACCTTCTACCAGATCCCGCACCTCCCGGCGCAGTACTTCCGCCGTTAGGGTCGGGAAGGGCTGCGCAGGGCCTTGCCCGCCGGCAGTCGGCGGGCAGGGCGAAAGGGCGTTAGAAGGCGATGGTCAAGTCGATCCCCCACGGGATCGAGAAGCGGCTGAAGGCAGCGCTGACGGTCGATTCCAGCTCCTCGCTCACGCCTTTCGCCTCCGTGAACACGTGGTGGTACGCTGCCCCTACGCGCGGAGTAAGGGCCACCGGTCCCAACAATACCCGGTAGCCCACGTGGGCGCCCGCGCCGACCACGAACGAGTCCACGGTGAGCGGTTCCCCGTCGGCCACCGCATCGCCTTCGAACCTTCCATGGAGATAACCGGGATCCACCCAGGCGCCGACGAATAGTCCAATGGGTGCCGGGTCGGTCAGGAAGTAGTTCACCCCGATGGCGCCCGACAGGCTCCAGAGATCGTAGTCGTCCCGGTCGACACCCGCGCTTTCGATCAGCGCGCCGATCAGGCTCGCCTTCACGTTGAAGTAGGTGGGAACCACGAATACGCTCCACTCGTCGTCCAGGGACAGTTCCAGCGACCCGCTGTAGATGCCGAATATCGGCCCGATCAGGTTGAGGCCGATCAGGCCGGCTTTGGCAGGTTGTCCCGGAGGAGTGTAAGGGGTCTGAGCGAATCCGGAAGTAGCGACCGTGATGGTGCAGGCTACTGCCAGCAGCGTGACGACTCTGAACCGACGGATGCTGCGCCGGGTGCGTTTCATGTGATGCTCCTCTGATGTGGTCGTTCGTGATGCTCCATTCGGTGATGGAGTCCTGCTCCTAAGATATATCGGGTAGCACTACCGAAAGGCGAACATCGGTATCTGATTGCAGCGCCTGCGGACGTGCGTTGCAGCGGCGTGGCTGAGCTACTACTCTGGCGGATGAGACGATGCTGACCACGGAAGAGTTGCGCTTCTTCAAGCGCTGCGGGTACCTGATCAAGCGCCAGGTAATGGACCCGAAGCTGATGGCGCGGGCGCGGGAGCGGCTGTGGGACGAGCCGCCGCCTTCGCTGCAGCGCGATGACCCGCGCACCTGGGT
>JAKZWC010000187.1:0-10246 GCA_047515735.1 Spirochaetales bacterium
GTGGGCAAGCCGCATTTCTCCTGCTGGTGGGCGAGTCCGGAGCGCACCCCCAACATCACCCGTTACGATCCCGCCGCCCTGCCGGAGGCACGCCACCTCTGGGAGCAGCGGCACACCACCCGGCTGCCCGCTCCCTACTTCGGCTTCGAACAGTCCGCCTTCGTGGGCGGACACAGCGCCAGCGTGTTCGGGGAGTACCTGCACTGGCTGCAGGATCATCATCCGCGCGCCGCGGCCGACCTTACCGGGCGTGCCAGCGTGCGGCCCACCCTGCACCGCGACAGCTACTTCTCGCCGGTCCCCGAGGAGCTGTACTACACCGAGTGGATCACTCAGCGCACCCTGCAGGCGTTCGACGGGTTCAGCGACACGCGGCCCTTCTTCCTGTGGTGCTCCTTTCCCGATCCCCACGAGCCGTTCGGACCGCCGGCGCCGTGGCATTCCCGCTACCACCCGCACGACATGCCGCGCCCCGAGGCGTGGAGCGACGACCGTACGCTGATGCCGCCCCACTTCCAGCTCGACTACTACGCGGACCGCGTGCGGGTAGCCGGCGGTCCCATCGTGGCCGATGACGCGGCGCTGGCGCAGGTGGCGCAGATGCGGGCGCTGGCCTACGGGATGATGGGCCTGGTGGACCAGGGAGTGGGGCGCATCCTCGACCGCCTGCAACACAGCGGGCGGTGGCGCGACACCATCGTGGTGTTCCTCTCCGACCACGGCGAGCTGATGGGCGATCACGGGATCCTGTACAAGGGACCGTTTCACTATCAGGGCGTACTGCGGGTGCCCCTGTTGATGAGTTGGCCGGGCGGTGGACTGCGCGCCGGCCATACGGCCGACGGCTTGGTCAGCCTGCTCGACTTCGTGCCCACCCTGCTGGAGCTCACCGGCGCGGCGTATCCCCAGCAGCCGTTTCCCGACTTCCGCGGTCCGGAGGCGGCCCAGCGCGCCGGCGTGCGCAGCATGTACGACGGCGTGCCGCGGCTCCCCGGGAAGTCCCTGGTGCCGCTGCTGACCGGTCGTACCGCCCAGGTTCAGGATGCGGTGCTGATCGAGAACGACGAGGACTACCGCGGCGTGTCGCTGCGCACCCTGGTGACCGACCGGGCCATCTACACCCGGTACCGCGGCAACCGCTGCGGCGAGCTGTTTGATCTGACGCAGGATCCCGTGCAACGCTACAATCGCTGGGCCGATCCGAGGTCCGCCGTGCTGCGTCGCGAGATGGAGGGGCGGTTGCTGGAGAAGATCGTCGACACCCAGGCGCGGCACCTGCGGCAGGTGGCGGTGGCATGACGCACAGCAAGGAGGCAGAACGATGAGCATTGCCGGGCGGGTGGCGCTGGTTACGGGCGCGGGACACGGCATCGGACGGGGGCTAGCGTACGCGCTGGCGCGCGAGGGGGCGCGGGTGGCGGTCAACTGGTCGCGCGACGAGGCCGCCGCCGCGCATACCGTGGGCCGCATATCCGAAGCAGGCGGGGAGGCAGTAGCCGTCAAGGCGGACGTCGGCGAGATCGACCAGTGTCGGGAACTGGTGCGGCGTTCGGAGGAGGCGCTCGGTCCGGTCGAGATCCTGGTCAGCAACGCCGGCATCGGGCAGCCCCACCAGATCGTGGACACGCCGGACGAGGAGTGGGAGCGGGTGATCAACGTCAACCTGCGCGCCACCTTCGCCCTGGCACGGGCAGTCATGCCGTCGATGATCGAACGCCGGTACGGGCGCGTGGTGACCATCTCCTCCAACATCGCCTACTTCGGCAAGGGCGGCGCCTCGTTCGCCACCTACGGCGCCTCCAAGGCGGGGCTGATCGCCCTCACCAAGGGGATCGCCCACGAAGGCGCCCCTTACATCACGGCCAACGCCATCGTGCCGGGCGGCACCAATCGGCAGACCGCCGACGAGCGCGGCGAGGAGTGGCCGCCGCCTCCGGCCCACGATGACAAGTTCTTCCTCGGCTGGCGGGTGCCGCTGAATCGGACCGGCACGCCGGAGGACATCGCCGCCGCGGTGCTGTTCTTCGTGTCCGATGCCGCCTGCTTCGTCACCGGCCAGTCGCTGCACGTGAGCGGCGGCTCGTACATGCCGTAGCGTCAGCCGTCCGCGGCAAGAGCCTGCCTCAGGGCGCCGACTTCGGCGTCGCTGAGGCCGACGTGGGCCAGGTAGCCGGCGATGTCGCCGTAGCGGGAGCGCAGCCAGAACAACAGGATCGGCATCAGTTCTACCGGACAGAAGCGTGCCGCGTACTCCGCTTCGTCGCGCGCCGACAGCGGCTGATCTTCGCGTGCCTCGAGCAGTTCCAGGCGGCGGAAGTTGTTGCGCGCGGTGTGGGTGTAGTCGGCCGCTATCGCCAGGTCGGGCACCTCGGCGAGCAGCAACAGCAACGCGCTGATTACGCCGGTGCGGTCCTTGCCGGCCTCGCAGTGGAACACCGCCGGCGTCGCCCGCGGGCGTGCCAGCAGCCGCAGGATCGTCCGAATCTGTGGTTGCCGCTCGTCGAGCCAGCGGCAGTAGTCGCGTAGATGGGAGAACAGCGGCAATGCCGCGTAGCGGGAGTCCACGTCCGCATCGCGCCAGGCGACGTCCAGCACGTCACTCGCGAGCGAGTGCTGGTCGCCGATCATGTCCACCCGGTGGTACGCCACCTGCGGGTGTCGCCGCAGGGGGTTGGGCAGCATGCGTGCCGCTTCGTCCTGCCGCAGATCGATCACCGTCCGGATGCCGAGCCGCAGCACGGTGGCAACCCCGTCCGGCGGGAGACTCGCCAGATTGTCGGCGCGATAGAACCGGCCCCGTGGAACGGTGCCGCCGTCGTGCCGCGGCAGTCCGCCGAGATCGCGCATGTTGTAGATGCCGTCGACGGTGACATAGCGGGTAGCGGTGAGCTCTTCGTAGCTGGGGAGCATGCGGCTGGGCTAACCGGGAGCCTGTTCTCTCGCCCGCTGCAGCAGCTGGATCAGCGTCGCGCGGGCCTGTTCGGCACGCTGCAGCGGTTCGGGAAACGGCACCCGCGCCAGCCGTGGGCCGCCGGGAGTGTGGGCGCGCAGGGTCACGCCGTAGCGGTCGATGCCCACCATGGTGGCGGCGCTGGCGTCGGCGAGTTGCGCCAGCGCGGTGACGTACCGCAGGTTGGCCTCGGCGTGGTCCTCGTTCATGTGGCTGACGATTGCCGCTGCGTCCTGGGCCAGCGGATCTACCGTGGCGGCCCGGTAGGCGGCGGCGGTCACCCAGCTCATGTGCCCGAAGCCACCGACGAAACGGCACTGCTCCACCTCCAGCCGCCAGAAGCTGAAGTCGGAGAAGTCGACGTAGGTGGCCGCGTACGGATGACGCTCCAGGTAGGCGTCGCGTGGGAGGGACTGATCGTCGACCCGACGCAGCCGGCCGACCAGGGTGAGGCGGGCACTGCCGAGGGGGTCGCCCTGGCGTGCCGTCGCCGCCGTCACCAACATGCTCACGCGGTCGTCGGCGCGGGCGTTCACGGTGTGCTCGGCGAGCTCCGAGATCAGCAGCAGCGGTGACCCGGCGTCGTCCACCGCGTAGGAAACGACGCTGCCGTACGGGTAGCCGTCTGCGGTAAGGGTGCACAGGGTGGCCTGCCGCCCGCCAGTCACCAGCGTGCGCGCCAGCTCGGCGTCGGCCGGAAAGGAAGCGGGGTCACCGGCGACGGCCGGTCCGGGGCCGCCACCGCCATGTTCGTTGGGACGTTCCATCGTTGGCGCGCAGGGTAGTCGCCAGCGCACCGCGTGTCGAGACAGGCGGCCGTACCGCGCGCGACTGGGACGATGAGTGTTTTGGAAGCTCAGAGTAAGTTGCTATGACATAACAACTTACTCTGAGCAAACCTTGCTCTGAACAAACATGGAGGTGGCGGGAATCGAACCCGCGTCCTGAAAGGTGCGCGTACGGCGTCTACAGGTTTATCCGGTTGTTACAGTTCTTGGCGCCACCGTTGTGGTCCGGCTCACGGGTGACGTTGCAGCCCGCTGTTTGTTTTTCCCGTCACATCCGCGGGCCGATGTGGCGGTAAGTTCTGAATTGCGTCGGGGAACTCGTCGCTCAGGACCGCACTTCAAGTCCCCGTGACCGCGCTATTAGGCAGCCAGTGCGAGATCTGTATTGGCAGATCGAATTTTCCAGGTTAAGGAGACTGGACTCCACCTGCAACCGTAAACGTAAAACTCCCAGTCGAGGCCTTGTCACCCCCATAAGACTCTGTTTCCCGGCAAACCGGGTCACAGCCGCCGCTGGCCGGCCCGAACCTGTCGGTCCAGGTCGCGCGCGAGGTCGCGACGCTTGATGTCCTCGCGCTTGTCGAAGGTCTTCTTGCCGCGGCAGATGCCGAGCTCGACCTTGACCAAACCGCGCTTAACATAGAAGCGAAGGGGGATCAGCGTCAAGCCCCGTTCGGCGACCCGCTTGCCGAGACGCCGGATCTCGTCGCGATGGGCGAGCAGCTTGCGTGTCCGTGTGGGGTCGTGGTTGAACTGGTTGCCGAACGCATAGGGGGTGACGTGGAGACCGAACAGCCGGAGCTCGCCGTCGGCCACCCGGGCGTATGAGTCGGTGAAGGCGAACTGTCCCGATTTGAGGGACTTCACCTCGGTGCCGCGCAGCTCTATGCCGCACTCGAGGCGGTCGTCGACATGGTACCGGTGCCGCGCGCGGCGGTTGGTGGCGAGTGTCTTGCCGGCGTCGCCGGCATCGCGGCGGCTCATGACTTTACCAGCACCAGCCGGAAGCCGAGCACCGGTGTGCACCACACCGCCGGCTGCGAGCCGCGGGTATGCACTTTGATGACCCGCGGGTCGGAGGTAAAGGAGCCGCCGCGCACGACGCGGCGGGTTCCGACCAGGAACCGGACATTTGTCTGGTAGTCGGTGGCGAAGTCACGGGCCAGCAGGTAGCGCGTAGGCGAATACCAGTCGGCAGTCCACTCCCACACGCCGCCGAGCATGTCGCGTAGCCCGTAGCCGTTGGGCGGCGACTGGCCCACCGGCAGGAGGCCCGTTTCGGGGGCTCCCAGGTGGCCGGCCGGTGGCTGGGAGCCACGCGGATAGGGCTGTCCTTCCAGCCCGCCGCGCGCCGCGTACTCCCACTCCGGCTCGAACGGCAGCCGCGCCAGCCAGCGGCCGCCTCCGGGCGCGGGCGGCAGCTGCCCGCTGAACCATGCCGCGAATGCCTCGGCGGCATGGGCGGACAGGTACACTACCGGCTCGTCCTCGCGGCCTGCCGGGGGGCGGCCGTCGTCCCAGTCTGCCAGGTAATCCTCGGCCACCAGGCCGCGTGCTGCCAGTTCCGCCCGATTGGCGGGAGCCCACTCGGGCACGGCCGCCAGGAAGCGTGCGTAGGCCTGCTTGGTCACCTCGCGTTCCTGCAGGTAGAACGGCCCCAGGGTCACCGCGTGGGGCCACTCCACGAACGGCAGCGCGGGATCCGGGAGTCCGGCGAGGCGGGCGGAATCTCCCATTACGTAGCCGCCGCCGGGGATGCGATGGAACACCATGCCGCCCGTTTCGATTACCGGCGCGGGCGGAGTGTCCGACGGGGTAGCCGCGGCCGCTGCAGTGCTCGCCGTACGGTGATGTCGAACCGCGGTCTCGTACCAGGAGGTGGCGACCAGCTCACCGGCGGCAGCGGCCGGAAGCAGCGCGGCGAACCACAGGGGCAGTCCGGGATACTCGCTGTCGAGCCGTGCGACTTGGCGCAACAGCCGCTGCAGTCCCAGCGGAGACATTGGGCGGCCGCCGGCGGTGAGCCGGCCGTGGCCGGCGAGAAGTGCCACCAGCCCCGCCTGGTCTTCGATCAGCAGCATGGCGTTGTGCAGAAAGGCATGCGCCACGTCCGGCGGCAGCTCGGGGCTCGCAAGGTCGGTAGCGGCGTCGGTGATGATGCGCGCGATACGGGGAGTGCGCGCCAAGTCGCGCAGCGCGGTTTGCGCCAGGGCTGACGGATCCTCGATCCGGAGCGCCAGGTGATGGCCCTCCCGCCGCGGAAACGGCCAGCTCAGGAGCAACCGGCCGCCTATCTCGAACTGTTCCTCACGAGGCTGGAAATGCTCCTTGGAAAGGAGCACGGTACGCTGGCCCGCGGCTATCCGCGTGGTCAAAGGCGTGGTACCGGCGAAACGGCCGTCGAGGTATACCGAAGCGCCCGGTGGCGCCGATGAGAAGGTGACCAGCGCGCCGTTGAAGCGCAGGCCGGGATTTACGGCCGTGAAGAACAGCAGCGCCAGGATCGCGGCACCGTAGAGCAGGGTGAGATAGGTGCCGGGCGCCACGCCGGCGATGGGCCGCAGCCTAACCGTGTGGTCCGCTGGCGCGGGGCCGTGCGGCGGCCGGGTGCGCTGGTCTGCCATGGACGGCGAGCATAGGTGTTTTGGCGGGCCGCCGACAACCGTCCGGCCGCGCCACCTGGCCGCCTTGCCGCGATGCGCGGCCGCACTGCGCCGTCAGGGACGTTGCCGAGCCCGGTCCGGTTCGACTACCCTCGACTGCGTGGATGGCAAGTCGCGCCGGCGGGCGGTTCGCGGCCGGACGAGCGGATGGCAGCGCTGGCAAAGCGGGGTGGTCGACATTACCGAGCGCTTCCTGTCGTGGCGGCGGCGGCGGCGCATCCGCCGCAAGATCCGGCAGCAACGCAAGAGTCCGATACTCGACTGGGCGGAGGCGATCGGATCCGCCATCCTCATCGTGCTGCTGATCAATCAGTTCCTGCTGCAGGCGTACCGCATCCCCTCCGAGTCGATGGTGCCGACCCTGCTGGTGGGGGATCGCATCTTCGTCGACAAGATGATCTTCGGCCCCGAGCTGGTGCCGGGCGCGGTGAAGCTGCCCAGCCCGCGGACTCCGCGGCGCGGCGAGGTGATCATTTTCGAGAATCCCACCTACGCGCCGGTGGGTCCGCTCGTGGACCTGCTGCAGCGGGTCATCTACATGGCAACGTTCTCGATCGTCAACATCGACACCGATGAGCAGGGACGACCGCGTGCGCATTTTCTGATCAAGCGGGCCATCGGCATGCCGGGCGATCGCGTCCGGCTGCAGGATGGCAGCGTGGAGATCAAGGTCGGGGGGGCCGGGCCGTGGATGCCGGAACGGGAACTTATGCAGCAGCTTGGTCTGCCCTACAATGTGTCACGCCTGTTTCCGGCGGAGAGCTATCCGGACCTGCGCCGGGCGGCGGTCGCCCGCGTGCGGGCGGCGGCCGGGATGGCCGTGCCAGCCGCTGACCGGGCGGCGGTGGAGCGCATCCGCCAGCTGCGCTGGCTCGACTACAGCTATTCGAACACCTGGATCGTGCACGCCCGCTACGAGCTCGATCCCCACAACCACTCACTGGCGCGCGATTGGAGTCGCCTGCAACATGGCTGGCTGGTTCCCCCCGACACGTTCATGCCGATGGGGGACAACCGCGACGACTCGCGGGACAGCCGCGACTTCGGTCCGGTGCCGTTGCGTAAGGTGCTCGGCCGCGGACTGTTCCACTACTGGCCGCCTTCGCGCTGGGGCGCGGTAGACTGACGCGTACGCTGAGGCGATGCGCTGACACGCCCCGCTGAAACGGCCCCGCCGGGACCGTCGTGGGGCCGGGCAAGTCCCGCCGCGGTCGCGTTCTACGTGCACGTGCCGTTCTGCGCGGCGCGCTGCCCGTACTGCGACTACCCGGTGGTGGTCGGGAACCTGGAGCTGGCCGGGCGGCTGGTCGGCGCGATGTTGGCCGAAGTACACGCGTTGCGTGCCGCCATGCCGGCGCGTCCGGTGGCGGCGCTGTACGTCGGCGGCGGCACCCCGAGCCTGCTGCCGCGGCCGGAGTTGCGCCGCCTGCTGACCGGTCTGGCCGGCGCGCTGGTAGCGGACGGCGCCGGTGGCAGGGCACCGGAGTGGACCCTGGAGGCGAATCCGGAGGATCTGGACGAGGAACTGCTGCAGGTGTGCCGCGCGGCCGGAGTCAACCGCCTGTCGGTAGGCGTCCAGACGTTCGAAGAGCCGCTGTTGCGGCGCCTCGGGCGCCGCTGCGACGCCCGCACCCTCACGGCACGTCTGGAGCTGCTGGCGCGGCACTGGCACGGCCGGCTCAACGTCGACCTGCTGGCTGGCGTACCGGGTCAGCGGACGGCGGCGGTGACCGGCGCGGTGGACCGCCTCGCGGCCATGGGCATCGATCACGTGACCCTGCTGCAACTGGAGGACCCGCCCCCCGGGGGGCCGGTGCCGGCCGCGGACGCGGACGCGCTGTGGCTGGCCGGCGGCGCGCGGCTGCGCCGCCACGGCTACCGCCAGTACGAGGTGACTCACTTCGGCCGTCGGGGCGACCGCTCGCGGTACCTGCGTCATGCATCGCTGCTGCGGCCGGTGGCCGGTGTCGGGCCGGGGGCCGCCGGCACCCTGCCCGCGGCCGCCGGAGCTGCCCTCTACCGGACGCCGCCCGCCACGGCCACCGGCGCCTTGCACGTTGCGCACGCCGCGGAAATTCCGCCGTATCTCGCCGCCAGCGGGCGGGGCTGGGGTGCCACCGTGAACGCGCCGTCGTCGGCGGAGTTGCTCGGCGACTATCTGCTGCACGGGTGGCGCCTGGAAGAAGGGGTGGAGGCAGGACCGCGCTGGTGTACGCCTTCCCCCGGGCACCTGCTGGCCCCGTTGTGGGACGAATGGACGGACCTGGGAATGGCGTTGCCGCCGGGCCGACGGCTGGCGCTGACGCCGCGCGGGCGCCTGCAACTCGACCGCCTGGCGGCGCAGGCCATGGCGCACCTCGGTGCCACGCAACCGCACGGGGGGACCGTTCTGACTGCCGCCTGGCCCGGCCCCGGCGGCTGCTGATCGCGGCTTCGCGGACGGGTCTGCGCGGCCGGGCGCCTAGCCGGCGCGGGCGGAGAAGCGTTGCTCCCCGCGGCCCAGCGGCAGTAGTGCCAAGGTGCCCACGACCACGAATCCGGTGGCGATCCAGGCCACCAGCGGCGCCCCCGCCTGGCTGGCGACGCTGATTCCGATGGTGGCGCCGAGGATCATGCGCACGCCGGTGGCGAAGGTGTGCACCGACATGTAGGCGGCGGTGCGCGCGCGATCGGCAAAGCGCGTCACCCACAGGTTCCAGGCGAGCATGCCGCCGGCGTTGAAGGCTCCCATGAATGCGGAGCCGATCATCACCAGCGGTAGGCTGTGAAACTGGAAGAACAGTATGATGCCGGCGATCGTAAACAGGTTCAGGACTACGCGCACCGCCACGAAGTTGTAGCGGTCGAACAGGTTGGCCCAGATCGGGGTGAACACCAGACGCATGATGTCCGGCACCGTGCCGGCGATGAACGCGACCTGCACCGCCGGCAGGTCGAACCCGTACTGCGGCTCGGTGAACTACGTTGAAAAAACAGGCAATTCATTGCACCAGTATAAATTACAGGATTTGCCGGAATGCCTGTTACTACTTCCATGCCTATAATCTGAAAACCCCCGTCAAACGCCATGACAAAACAAGTCTCGTGAGCTATTTAACCGGGCAAAATAAAGCCCGCCTGGTTGTGTGTCGCGGCTAGGTAGGCCGAACCAGGCGGGCTAAAGAAAGGGGGGATTTAGAGAACACCACCATAACCGAAAAGAGGGGACCATGGCAACGCCAAGATCCCCCCTAAGAAAGCTAAAGTGCAACGCGGGTACGAAGCGCGCTACAGCTTCAATCCTCGCAGTTTTCGCACGTATCTGTCAACATCCTCAAACGAAAGTCCCGCAACCAACACCTTGTCATCCTGGAACACCGACCAAGTATCGCTCCCCGGATCTCGATATACTCGGTAACCCTTTCGTCTGGCGTTGCGCCTTACGTTGCGAGATACATCAACCGGCTCCTCTTTTATCTGCAATTCGGCTAATGATCTCGCCAGGTATGCGAAACCCTGCGCCCTGGTCGCTATCATCATTTCCGATGATCTCAGCAGCGTTCCATGCCCGATGAACTCGCAGAGAATTGATCGCCAGATGGCGCCGGTATCGTGCTCGGTCATGCCCGATCAGAAGCCGGCCAGGGCAGCGGCTCGCTCCGTATCGAGACCCTTGCCACCCTTGCCGATCAGTGACGAAAAAGCCCTTGCCCGACCCTGTATGTCGCTGGCGAACAACCGACTGAAATTGAGCTTAACTGGTGTTTCCAATTTCTCGCTTAGCTCGGTCGAAACTACATCGGCAGCACCTTGAAGTGTCCCATGAAGAAACGTTCGCCAACTTTCGCGCCGCGCAGTACCATCGG
>JAKZWC010000188.1:0-3663 GCA_047515735.1 Spirochaetales bacterium
GAGCAATGCAACGAATTCCTCTGCAGTCATCGCGGCGAGTCTCGCGGCCTGGACCAGCGTCAGGTGACGCTGCTCGAACAGGCGGAGGGCGAGCGTGCGGTGGACACCGAGTTCCAGCAGGCGCTCGTCGAATGGCACAGCCAGAATGGCCGGACGACCGCGTTTCGTGATGAGCGACAGATGCCCATGTTCCGCTTCCTTGATGAGCCCTCGATCGCTAGTCCCGAACAGCCGGAGTGGCGAGCAGGGCGTCGAGGCGGCGGCGCATGCGCTGCCAGTGGCTGCCGGGCCAGTAGAGGCGCGGGCAGCGGGGGCAGCGGCTGAACGACTGCTGCTCCACCCGCACCATGGGGGGCAGGAGATGCAGGACGTCCGCCTTGGCAACCGGGCGCAGCGGCTCGTTGCAGCGCATGCAGCGGGAGAACGGCCGCAGCGCGGCACCCAGATGGAAGCGGTGCAGCACGAACAGCAGTTGCTGCTCCGGATCCTGGGAGCGGACGAAGCAGCCGTGGGTCACCGCCTTGCGTTCCAGCAGGCGGCGGTCGCGGGTCAGGATGATGCGCTGCTCGCGACGCGCCGCCGTCACCAGGCGGGCGTCTTCCCGGTCCGCGCTGCCGGGCGGCAGCATGCCGGCGTCGCTGGCGTCCAGGCCGCACATGCGCAGCAGCACAGCCAGCTTGGCCAGGTTGGCGTCCACCAGAAAACGCACGGCCCGCAGCGGCGCCGGGCGCACCCGGGGCAGGGCGGAGATGTCGAAGCTCTCGAACACCGGGTAGACGCTGACGCGCTGTCCATCGCGCAGCCGGTAGCCGAAGTCCACCGATTCGCCGTCCACCAGCAGCAGGTCCACCTCGCCGTGAGGCACGCCGCAGTGCTCCACCAGCGCCTTGGTGGTGGTGCCGTCGGCTACCGTCAGCTCGAACTCGCGCCCGCGCCGGTGGGGGGCGAGAAAGTCGCCAAGCTCCTGGTAGAAGCGCGCCCGCACCCGGTGCCGCGGCACGGCCGGGCCCGGCACCGCGGCGACCCGTTCGGCGGGCGCGGCGGGCGCGGCGGGCGCATCGAGCGGCGTTTGGCAGCAGTCGTTCCGGCTCTTCATGAGTCAGCTCCGGCGGTGTCCGGGCTACCGCGCCGGCGACTTTGCAGGAAGCGCCTGAACCCGTCAAGATTGCGGCGGATGGATGCAGCGGTCGACGCAGAACTGGAGGCGCAGGTAGCGGAACTGGCGGCGGCGGTGCGCGCCTCCGAACGGGTGCTGGTGTTTACCGGAGCGGGCATGTCCACCGCATCGGGGATCCCGGACTTTCGCGGCCCGGGCGGGCTGTGGACGCGCCGCCAGCCGGTATTGTTTCAGGACTTCGTCGCTTCGGAAGAGGCGCGGCGGGCGCATTGGCAGTACAAGGCGGAGGGACACCGGGAGTTCGCGCAGGCGCGGCCCAACGCTGCCCACCGCGCCCTGGTGGCGCTGGAGCGGCTCGGCAAGCTGGACACCCTGGTGACCCAGAACGTGGACGGCCTGCACCAGGATGCCGGCCACGACCCCGAGCGCATCGTCGAGCTGCACGGCACCAACCGCCTGGTGGAGTGCCTGTCGTGCGGCGTCCGCAGCGCGCCGGAGGCGGCCCTGGAGGAGTTCCGGGCCACCGGCGACTGCCCGCGCTGCCGGGCCTGCGGCGGGATTCTGAAGACGGCGACCGTGTCGTTCGGCCAGCCGATGCCGCAGGCCGAGCTGCAACGGGCGTTCCGCGCCGCACGGCGCGCCGATCTGGCGCTGGCGATCGGTTCCACCCTGGAAGTGCGCCCGGCAGCCGACGTGCCGCTCGCCGCCGTGGGCAGCGGCGCTCGCTACGCGATCATCAATCGCGGGGCGACCGGCCATGACCGGTTCGCCGACCTGCGTCTGGAAGGGGACGTGACCGTGATCCTGCCGGCGCTGATCCATGCTGTCGGCATCCAGGAGTCGGCACGGTCACTCCGTGACACGGAAGACGATGAGAATCGAGGCACAGGGATGGTCCGCCAGCCACCATTTTCGGGTCAGGCACCATGAACGGCAACGGGGAGTTGGCGGCCCGGGGCGCGGAGTTCGAGCGGCGCGGCTACACCATCTTCCGCGGCTTCAACGCGGCCTGGGTGGAGCCGTGGAGGCAGGTGTTCGAGGAGCGCTACCGGCGCGAACTGGGCGAAGAGCAGCGCAGCGCCGGGGTGGGGCAGCCGCGGGCGGTGTTGCGCGGCCTGCTGCAGGAGCGTCCCGACCTGTTCCTCCCCTCCCTGGTGGACCCGGCGCTGCTGGACTTTCTGGAGGAGCTGATGGGGCCGTTCGTCGGCTTCGACAGCCTGCAGATCGCGATTACGCCGCCGGTGAGCGAGGCCGAGGCGCGCAAAGTGCGCGCCTGGCACCGCGACATGTGGGCCCTGCCCGGCTGGACCGACGACTACCTGCCGCCCAACGCGGTGAACGTGCTCACCTATCTGCAGCAGGGGCCCGAGTATGGCCACCTGCTGGTGATACCCGGCTCCCACCGCGGCCGCCGCCTGGTCGGCGAGGGCGGCCCCGGAGCGCTCCAGGCCGGCGAGCAGGCGGTGGAGCTGGCGGCGGGAGACACGGTGGTGGTCCACTCTTCATTGCTGCACAGCACCTCGGGCAACTACAGCGGCCGCTCGCGCATCTTCGCCAGCTACTTCTACACCAAGTGCTGGCTGCCGAAGCGGGACGCCTACGGCATGCAGAGCATGCAGCGCGAGATCCGCGCGGCCCGCGCCCGCGGGGACCGCCGCGTGGCGCGGCTGTTCGAGCCTGACCGGGACCTGCTGGCGCGGCGCGCGAACGGCGATCGCGGCGAGTCCACGGAGCAGGAGTTGTGGCGGCGGTGGCGGCAGGAAGAGCGCGCCGAGCGAGAACGCAGCGGTGGGCGCGTCCCGGGGCCGGCGCCCGCGCCGGTCGACGCC
The DNA here is from genome assembly GCA_047515735.1 of Spirochaetales bacterium. Taxonomy (GTDB): domain Bacteria; phylum Spirochaetota; class Spirochaetia; order SZUA-6; family Bin103; genus Bin103. Next base: position 2,947 of record JAKZWC010000188.1, read on the forward strand.
GCCGCGCCGGCCCGAGGCGGTCCGCCACCGGTGGCGCCGGAGCCCGAGCTGGTGCTCGATGCCCGCGCCGAGCTGGGCGAGGGACCGGTGTGGCATGCCGCCACCGGGACGCTCTACTGGGTCGACCTGTTTGCCGGTATCGTGCACCACTACCAGCCCGCCTCCGGCCTTGCCGGCCAAGTCGACCTCGGCGAGTTCGTCGGCTGCGTGGTGCCGCGGGAGCGGGGCGGCCTGCTGGCGGCGACCGCCTCGGGGATCTATCACCTCGATCCGATCGGCGGCGTCAAGACGCGCGTGTCGGACATCGAGGCGGACCGCCCCGAGACCCACTTCAATGACGGCAAGGTGGACCCCGCCGGGCGCTTCTGGTTCGGTTCGATCGCCATCGACCGCAGCGCCGACACCCGGGGCGACCTGTACAGCCTGGAGCCCGACCTCACCGTGACCCGGCGCCGGGGCGGCATCGACAACACCAACGGCATGGACTGGAGCCCCGACGGCCGCACCATGTATTACATCGACTCCCTTACCCGACAGGTAACCGCCTTCGACTACGAGGCCGCCAGCGGCGACATCACCAATCCGCGCCCGGTGGTGACGCTGCCCGAGGACAGCGGCGTTCCCGACGGCATGACGGTGGCGCTGGACGGAACTCTGTGGGTGGCGCACTGGGGCGGCGGGCGCGTGACGCGCTGGCATCCAGTCACCGGCGCCCTC
>JAKZWC010000189.1:0-4140 GCA_047515735.1 Spirochaetales bacterium
TCCGTATGAGGAGGAACACGGCATGAACCTGCCCCCGGGGTTCCTGCACGTGGTCTACGAGGTGGACGACCACGAAGCCCACGTCGCGATGCTGCGGGCGGCCGGCGTGCGCTTTCTCATCGAGCCGCAGGAGATCGACACGGCCGTGGGCCGCCGCAAGATCGCCTTCTTCGAAGCACCGGACGGGATTCGCACCGAGGTGATGGAGATTCTCGAAGACCGGGAGGAGGAAGCCCTGAACTCCGTCTGAGGGGCACTCGGCTTGAGGGCAGCGCGCTTCCCTCCAAACAGAAAGGGCGCGGCCATGACGGCCGCGCCCTGAGTGGAAGCCGAACGGTGGCCCGTCGACCTCCGAGAGCTACTTGAGGTACAGCCGGGTGGCGTGTTGCTCCCACTCGCGGCCGCCGTTGGCGTAGTAGTACTCCAGCCACTCTTCGTAGTAGTCGAGCGGGCGCGCGCCGGTTACGATCTGCACCGTCATCACGAACGAGTCGAGCTTGGCGTCGCCGGCCATCATGGCGCCGATGTCCTCGCCGCTCTCGTCGCGCACCGTTCCGCCCACGACCGGGAACCACAGGTCGAGGTTGTTGGCGCCGTAGACCCCGTTCGGATCCAGCACGTGCTCCTCGATGAGGCCCTGGATGGCGCTGGACTGGTAACCGTAGGTGCTGAAGGTGCCGTCCCAGTAGAAGCCGAAACCGAACTGTTCCGTGCGGTCGGCGACGCTCAGGGCGTTGACCCCCGGCAGCATCTGCGGCGCGGTCTCGCCTTCCGGAATCGAGTAGTGCTCGCCTTCGACCCCGAACCCGGCCAGCAGCTTGGCCTCCCGGTCCTGGGAGATGACGTCCGCCACCTGCATGATCCTGTGGATGTGCTCGTGGTTGTCGTCCAGATGCTTGCCGAACACGATGAGCTGGGTCAGGAATGGGTTCCACACCCGCTGCAGCGGCTTGCTGTCCGCGTCCCTGGCGATGTGGGTGGCGGGTACCACGACCGCGCCCGGCACGTTGTGGAACAGCGGGCCGATGTTGCGCGCGTTCTCGTCAGCCGTCCAGTTCGCGCGTCCCATCCACTCGGTGGTCAGGTAGTTGCCCTGGGAGAAGACCTGGAACTTGTCGATGTTGGTGTGCGTGATGAACTCCGGGTCGATGTAGCCCTTGGCGTACCAGTCGCGGAGCGTCGCCAGCGCTTCCTTGAACTCCGGGAAGGTGAAGTGCTGCTTGATCATGCCGTCGCGCACGCTCTGGCCGCCGGCCACGATGCCGTAGGCGTTGAACACTTGGTCGAACGCCTGCCACCAGGGTGACTTGCCGGACGCGCCCATCGGATATTTGCTTGGGAACGCGGCCTTGTAGGCGGCGAACACCTCATCGGTCTCGGCGATGGTGGTGGGAACCTCGTATCCCAGGTCGTCCAGGATGTCCTTGCGCCACATCTGACCCGACGGAATCCAGCCGGTGTCCCAGATGCGCGGGGTGCCCCACATGCGGCCGTCGCCGGCGTCCTGGTACTTGCCCCAGGTCGCGTCTTCGTCCAGCCCGAGCTGGCCTATCAGACCGCGCAGCCACTTGGTCGACTCCGGCATGTGTTCCTCCATCTCCGCCAACTCGAACTTGGCCGACGCCTGGCGCAAGAAGTCCTCGTTGATGTTGAACACGTGGAACAGATCGGGCAGATCGTTGGCGGCCAGGTTGAGCTGGACGATCTCCATGTGGTTGTCCACCGCGCCGTAGATCTCGAACTTGACGTCGAAGCCGACCTTCTGGCTCACCAGCTCTTCGAGCATCGGCGGAATCGGCGCGTCCGGACCGGGCACGCCGCGGGTGCCGAACCACCTGATCACCGTCGGGCTTTCGGCGGCGCTCCCTTCGGCTTCGCCGGTCGCGCCGGCCAGGCCGGTTGCCAGGACCAGAATCAGCAGTGCCGTTCCGGTCAGTAAAAAGAACCGTTTCATCGTGCCTCCTTGTGAGTACGATTGTGGATTGTTGCGCCTCGGTACCCGAGACGTTGGCTCGGCTAGCCTTTCAGCGAGCCGATCATGATGCCCTTGACGAAAAAGCGCTGGAAGAACGGATAGGTCAGCACGATCGGAATCGTCACCACCATCAGGATGGCGGCGCGCAGCGACTCCGGGGTGTATTCCTGAAACTCGATGGCCATCGCCTGCTGATCGATGCTGGTGGCCGTGAACGAGGCATCGATCAGCACGCGGCGCAGGATCGCCTGCAGGATCCGGATCGGCGGCCGCTGGATGTAGATCAACGCGTCGAACCAGGAATTCCAGTGCTGGACCATCGACCACAGCGACAGGGTGGCGATGATCGGCATCGACACCGGCACGTAGATCCGGAACAGGATGGTGACGTCGTTGGCGCCGTCGATGCGCGCGCTCTCGGCCAACTCCTCGGATACCGACATCATGAAGTTGCGGGCGATGATCAGCGAGAACGCGTTGGCCACCATCGGCAACACCAGGGCCCAGATCGTGTTCATCATCCCCAGCGACCGCACCAGCAGGAAACTCGGCACCAGCCCGCCGGAGAAGAACATGGTGAACACCACCAGGAAGGTCCAGAAGTTGCGGTAGGGCAGGTACCGCTTGGACAGCGAGTACGCCATCATGATGAGCACGCTGACGGTGATGGATGTGCCGAGCGCGGTGCGCAGGACGGTCCAGAAGAAGGCCGGCACGATCGACCCGCCGAGCAGCACGCGTTGGTACGATTCGACGGTCATGCGGCCCAGGTGGGGGAACAGGTGAATGCCCTTGGCCAGGGCGTCGACGCGGTTGCTCACCGACAGGGTGATCTGGTTCAGGAACGGGTAGATGATGGTGGTGCAAAGCAGCAGGATCAGGCTGACGTTGATGATGTCGAACACCCAGTCCGAGGCACTGCGGCGGTGCATCACGGGAGGCTCCGCCGGGCTACCATAGGGTAGCCTGATCTACCATAAGGTAGCCTCCGAAAAGGACTTGCTGATGCGGTTGGCCAGGAGCAGCAGGATGCACCCGATCACGTTCTTGGCCAGCCCGACGGCGGTGGCGAAGCTGTACTGAATGCCCTCCAATCCCATCCGGTAGACGTAGGTGTCGATGATGTCGGCCACCTCGTAGACCGCCGGATTGTAGAGGTTGAAGATCTGATCGAACCCCGCCTCCAGCAGGTGCCCGACGCGCAGGATGAACAGGATGACGATGGCCGGGGCGATCGAGGGGAGGGTGATGTGCCATATCAGGCGGAAGCGGCTGGCGCCGTCGATGGTGGCCACCTCGTACAGCTCCGGATTGACGCCGGCGATCGCGGCCAGATAGATGATGGTGCCCCAGCCGATCGACTGCCACACGTCGGAGATGATGAGGATGGCGATGAACCACTGCTGGTCGGCCAGCAGCACCGGGGGCACCGCCCCGAACAGGGAGAAGAGGTAGCCGAGCAGGCCGGTGGAGGGTGACAGTATCTGGCGCACCAGCCCGGCGATCACCACCCAGGACAGGAAGTGGGGCAGGTAGGAGATGGTCTGCACCGTACGCTTGAACGCGCCCAGGCGCAGCTCGTTGAGCATCAGGGCGAGGATGATCGGCGCCGGGAATCCCATCAGCAGGCGCAGCAGGCTGATCTCGACGGTGTTCATGAACACCCGGCCCACGCCGGGGTAGGTGAACAGCCGGTTGAAGTACTTCAATCCGGCCCAGGGGCTGCCCAGGATGCCGTCGGCGGCGACGAATTCCTTGAACGCCAGGGTGACGCCGTAGATGGGGACGTAACGGAAGATCACGAAGAAGACGAGCCCCGGCACCATGAGGAGGAAGAGGTACTTGGCCCGCTCCAACCTGGCCAGATGCTTCTGCCAGGGCGTGCGTTCGACTATCGCGGACGGGGCGGTGGCGGTGCTCAACAGTGCATACGTTACAGGCAGAGGCGTCGGGCGGCAAGGTTTGTCACGGCCAACGCACCCGGCTTCTCGCGGATCACCGCCAGTACGTGCCGCGGCCGCGAGATGCGTCGCGGATGTGTGGATGTCGTGGTGTCCTGATCACCTGCGCCGCGCGTCATGAGGTCACCCGGTAGGTGTCGAGCACGCGGCGGTCGGGCTCGAAGCCGATGCCCGGGGCCGTGGGGATGGTGAATACCATGCCGG
>JAKZWC010000190.1:0-2842 GCA_047515735.1 Spirochaetales bacterium
GCGGCCGAACATAGCAAATTCCAGCACCGGAGCATTTCTCATGTCACGAACCATGCCACGTCGTGTCCTGCGCTACGCAGAATCGCGACCGCGGAGCCCGGCACATTCTCATCAGCGAGTATCCTCATGTCCCCTGGGGGCTATGCAGCTCCGATCGGAAATACCTTCTCCGAGCGCAGCACATCACCGGCATACCGGAGACATGCCCTGATGTCATCGGTGCTCAGGCGTGGATAGTTTGTAAGGATATCGGCTTCGCTCCAGCCCTGTGCCAACAGGTCGATGATGAACTCCACGGCCAGCCGGGTTCCGCGTACCACTGGCTTGCCCGTTAGCACTGCCATGTCAGCGACGATCCGGTCTTGCCAATTCATGCTCCAATCCTCCCGGTTGTCTCTCTGCTTTCCGAGCCGATTCCTGACACAGGAGAGTAGCGCGCGTCCGGCGGAATCACAACCAACGACGGACAGCGGGGCGGGCAGTTGATCGGAACTTGCAGCCCCGGACGATCTCTTGTCACTTCGCGCCGCGGATGGCGTGCATCCCGACGACCGAATTCGCCGTGCAGCCAGCGGCCGCCGTCGCGCTCCAAGCTAGTGCGCTTTCCATGGCGCGGGCGCCGTAGGCGTCGGGGGTAGGGCGGGAGCGGCCGGAGCAAGCGGGCCGGGGCCGGCCGGGGCGGGCGAAACTACTTGGCGCACGGGCGGCCAATGTGTCATATTCAACGCTGCACTCGAAACTGGCGACGCCCAGCGTAGGAGAGTCCCCTATGTCCCGTATCTGTAAGCTCACCGGCAAGAAGCCGATGGCCGGCAATAGTGTGTCCAAGGCCCACAACAAGACGCGGCGCGTGCAACGGCCCAACCTGCAGCGCAAGCGAATCTACCTGCCCGAAGAGGGCCGCTCGGTGCGCGTGCGCCTCTCCACCCGAGCCCTGCGCACGGTGAACAAGAAGGGACTATTGCAGTACTTGCAGGACGAGGACCTGCGCCTCAGCGACGTCACCGTATGACCGGCGCCGGGGATGCCGCCGGCGCCCCGCGCGAGGCTCGCATCGGCATCATCAACGTCTCCGACCGCGCCGCAGCCGGGGTCTACGAGGATCTGCCCGGCAAGGCCATCGTCGCCGCGCTGGGCGAGTACCTGGTCTCTCCGTGGACCCGGGAGTACCGCATCGTCCCCGACGAGCGCGACCAGATCGCCGCCACCATGATCGAGTTGGCCGACCACAAGGGCTGCTGCCTGATCGTCACTTCGGGCGGCACCGGCCCGGCGCCGCGCGACGTGACTCCGGAAGCCACCGCCGATGCCTGCGAGAAGATGCTCCCCGGGTTCGGTGAATTGATGCGCCAGGTGAGTCTGCAGTACGTGCCCACGGCCATCCTGTCGCGGCAGACCGCCGGCGTACGCGGCGGCGCGCTGATCCTGAACCTGCCCGGCCGCCCGCGCGCCATCCGCCAGTGCCTGGACGCCGTGTTCTCCGCCGTACCCTACTGCGTCGACCTGATCGGGGGACCGCGTCTCGAGGTAAATCCGGAAGTGGTCAACGCATTTCGGCCGGGCGAGACCAAACCGGCCCAGGCCCGCTGCTGAGTTACTGATCCATTACCGAGCCGTCGGTCTTCAGGCGCGTCTCGACCGCCCGCGGCTGATAGGGATGCCGCTCCCGAGCGTCCGGCGTCAACTCGATGCCGATGCCCGGGCGTTCCGGCAGCAGGAGAAAACCCGCATCCAGCGCCAGCGGCTGGTCGACGATGGTGCGCTTCGGCGGGACCTCCTCGCCAACCGGCAACTCCTGCAGGGCGAAGTTGGGAATGGCGGCGGAAAGCTGGATGCAGGCCGCGGTGCTCACCGGGCTCAGCGGATTGTGCGGCACCACCTGCACGTGAAACGCCTCCGCCAGGGCCGCGATCTTCTTGGCGTGGGAGATGCCCCCGGCCAGGCACACGTCGGGCCGTACGTACTGCACGGCGCCGCGCTGCAGCAGCGCCTGGTACTCCCAGATGCTGTGCAGCCGCTCCCCCGTGGCGATGGGAACGTGAATCCGCTCCGCCACCAGCGCCATCTCGTCGAGGCTGTCGGGCAGAATCGGATCCTCGTAGAAGAAGGGATGATAGGGCTCGATGCCGCGACCCAGCACCACCGCCTCGGCCGGGGTCAGGCGGCGGTGGATCTCGATGCACAGATCCACCTCATTGCCCACCGCCTCTCGGTAGCGGCGCACCGTGTCGATTGCGTCTTCCATCTTGTCGGCGTGGGTCTTGAAGTAGGGCCGATCGCGCGGTTCATCCAGAAACGGCGTCAGGTGGCCGACCGCCGTGAAGCCGCGCGCCTTGGCGTCGATGCAGCCCTGGATCAACTCCTCCTTGGTATCCCCGTTCACGTGGTAGTAGACCCGTGCCCGGTCGCGGCACTTGCCGCCGAGAAGCTGGTACACCGGTACGCCGAAGTGCTTGCCGGCGATGTCCCACAGGGCGATGTCGATGGCGCTGAGGGCGCCCATGATGGCGGCGCCGCGGAAGTGAGACCAGCGGTACAGGTACTGCCAGTGGTGTTCGATGCGCAGCGGGTCCTGGCCGATGAGATACCGCCGGAAGGTGCCGACCGCCGCGGCCGAAGCCTCCAGAAAGCCCCACGCGCCCGACTCGCCGAGGCCGGTGATGCCGGCGTCGGTGTGGACCTGCACGTACAGGTAGCGATCCACGAACAGCGTCTCGACGGCGGTGATCTTCATCAGATTTCTCCTTGCGGCGGCCGCGGCAGTCCGCGGGTGAAGCGGCGGCCGAGCAGCCGCGCCGCCAGCATCACCAGCGTGATGCCGGCGAACGCCAGGGTATACGAC
>JAKZWC010000191.1:0-4245 GCA_047515735.1 Spirochaetales bacterium
CAAGGTGATCATCATGGCCGACGCCGATGTCGACGGCTCGCATATCCGCACCCTGCTGTTGACCTTCTTCTACCGCTACATGACCGAACTGGTAAACGCCGGCCACGTCTACATCGCGATGCCGCCGCTGTACAAGCTCACCGCCGGCGGCCGCGTCGAGTACGCCTACAGCGACCCGGAGATGGAGGAGGTGCTCGGGCGCCTCAAGCAGGGGCGCAGTCACACCAGCGTGCAGCGCTACAAGGGGCTGGGCGACATGAACCCGGAGCAGCTCTGGGAGACCACCATGGACCCGGTCACGCGTAACATGCAGCAGGTGATGGTGCCGGACGAGTCGTTCTTCGACCAGCTCCAGGACGTGGAAGACGCGTTCACCACCCTGATGGGGGACGCGGTCGAGCCGCGGCGCAGGTTCATCGAGGAACACGCGCTGCTGGCGAACCTGGACGTGTAATGCAGCGCGGAGGAGTGGAAGGGGGCGCGCGTGGCTGAGCTCACGGGGAAGGTGATCGAGCGGCCGATCGAAACCGAGGTGCGGGAGTCGTACCTGACCTACGCCATGTCGGTCATCGTCAGCCGGGCGCTGCCGGACGCGCGCGACGGCTTGAAGCCGGTGCATCGGCGCCTGTTGTACGCCATGGAAGACATGGGCCTGCTGCCGAACCGGCCCTACCGCAAGACCGCGCGCCTGGTGGGGGACACAATGGGCAAGTACCACCCCCATGGCGACCAGGCGCTGTACGACGCCCTGGTGCGGCTGGCGCAGGACTTTTCGATGCGCTACCCGGTGGTGGACGGGCAGGGCAACTTCGGCTCGGTGGACGGCGATCCGCCAGCGGCGATGCGCTACACCGAGGCGCGGCTGGCGCCGGTGTCGGAAGCGATGCTGCGCGACATCGGCAAGGACACCGTCGACTTCGTCCCCAACTACGACGACTCGCTCACCGAGCCGTCGGTGCTGCCGGCGGCGTTCCCCTATCTGCTGGCCAACGGCGCCAGCGGCATCGCGGTCGGCATGGCCACCAACATCCCGCCGCACAACGTGGTGGAGGTGGCGCGCGCCACCCTGGCGCTGATCGCCGACAGCAAGGCCACCGACCGCGACCTGATGAGGCACGTCATGGGACCCGACTTCCCCACCGGCGGCATCATCTTCGGGCGCAAGGGGATCGAGGACGCCTACACCACCGGCAAGGGCAAGATCGTGGTGCGCGCGCGGGTGTCGATCGAGGCGGTGAGCGGCGGCCGCGAGGCGATCATCGTCCACGAGCTTCCCTACCAGGTGAACAAGGCCAATCTGATCATCCGCATCGCCGACCTGGCGAAGGAGCGGCGGCTGGAGGGGGTCGCCGATCTGCGCGACGAGTCGGACCGGCGCGGCATGCGCGTCGTGATCGAGATCAAGCGCGGCATCGATCCCAAGATCGTGCTCAACCGGCTGTTCAACCTGACCCAGCTCCAGGACGCGTTCTACGTCAACGCGCTGGCGCTGGTAGGCGGCAAACCGAAGGTGCTGACCCTGCGCGACATGCTGTGGCAGTTCATCCAGCACCGCAGGAAGGTGGTGACCCGCCGGGCTCGCTTCGACCTGAAGAAGGCGGAGCAGCGCGCCCACATCCTGGAGGGGCTGAAGATCGCCCTCGACAACATCGACGAGGTGGTGCGCATCATCCGCGCCAGCCGCACGGTGGAGCTTGCCAGAAACGGCCTGCGGCAGCGCTTTGAGCTGTCGGTGGCGCAGGCGCAGGCGATCCTCGACATGCGCCTGCAGCGCCTCACCAGTCTGGAAACGCACAAGGTGGAGGAGGAGCTGGCCCAGGTAGCGAAGCTCATTGGCGAGCTGCGCGAGCTGCTGGCGAGCGAGCAGAAGATCTTCGAGGTGGTGAAGAAGGAGACCCAGGAGATCGCCACGCGCTACGGCGACGACCGCCGCACCGAGATCGTCGAGACCGAGGTGGGGGAGTTCAACTACGAAGACCTGATCGAGGAAGAGGACATGGTGGTGGTGATCTCCAACCGTGGGATCATCAAGCGCATCCCGTCGTCCAGCTACCGGCGCCAGATGCGCGGCGGCAAGGGCGCTGGCAGTCGCCTGCGCGGCACCGACTTCATCGCCCAGATCTTCATCGGCTCCACCCACGACTACGTGCTGTTCATCACCAGCGCGGGCCGGGCCTACTGGCTCAAGGTACACGAGCTGCCGGAGCGAACCCGCCAGACGGTGGGCCAGGACCTCCGCGCGTTGCTGCAGATGGAGGATAACGAGGAGGTTACCGCCATCGTCTCCCTGAGCAAGTTCTCGCGCGAGGAATATCTGTTCATGGCCACCGCACGCGGGGTGGTCAAGAAGGTGCGCACCAGCGACTTCAGCAACGCCAGACGGCGCGGCGTGGTGGCCATCAACCTCGATACCGAAGAGAAGGGCGCCGGCCCCGGAGATCATCTGGTGGAGGCGATGCTGACCGACGGCAAGCGGGACGTGGTGCTGATGGCGGCTTCCGGTAAGGGGCTGCGGTTCGCGGAATCGGCCGTGCGGCCCATGGGGCGAGCCACGCGCGGCGTGCGCGGCATGAATCTGCAACCGGGCGACCGGGTGGTGGGCGCGGTTTCCAACGAAGTCCACCGGAGCATCTTCATCATCAGCGAGCGCGGCTACGGCAAGCGCATGGAGTTCGCCGAGCTGGCCCCGCACAGCCGGGGCACCATGGGGCAGTACTGTTACCGCCAGCAGGAAAAGAACGGGCCGGTGGCGGACGCGATCGGCACCTACCCGGACGACGACCTAGTGTGCATCACCACCCAGGGGCAGGCGGTCAAGCTGGCGCAGGAGGACGTGCGGGTGACCGGGCGCAGCGCGGCGCTGGGCGTACGGATCGTGCGCCTGCGCGATGGGGACAGCGTGGTGGGCGTGGCGCGCGTGGCCAAGGAGGAGTGACTCGAAGCGCCACCCCGGAAAGATCCGTGCTTCACGAGTATTTGGCGGGTTTCGTGGGTAGAGGAGTCTGAGGTTGCGCCGCGGACGGTTCAGACGCAAAGAATGCCGCTGGTGCGCGACCGTCCGAACCGATGGCCGGCGGTAGAAAGTAGCCCCCGACCGTCCTCGAGAACACGCGGTATCGGCAGCAAGTGTGGCCGCGAATCTTTTCCGTCAGACGACGGGGATTTCGACCGGTTGCTCCAGAAGCGCGCCCACACCCGAAAGGATAGCCAATCCGAAGGCAAGCGACGTACTGATGGAGTTCGGCATCGCGAAATGCTCGTGCCTGGAACGGGAGCGTGGCCGCTGAAATTGTGTTCGTCGTTCTACTACTCGTCGTTTAAATATAGTTCCAGTAATGGAATAGCCGCTCTCGGCAAGGCCTGGGCCGGCGCGAACGACCCGCGGGACGCGCCCGGTTCTGCAAGGAGCACGCAGCAAGGAGTCAGGGGCGCGCGCGAACCAACGTGGGCCGCAACGGGACACCGTATCGTGAAACAATCGGGCGGTCGCGCGCCTGAGTCGAGCGGGATTGATGACGCAGGCGGTACGATCGCGGGCTGTCGGCGAGACCCCGCGGTACAAGGCGATGTCGGCTGGTCATTTCCGGTGCAGGCTGCGCGGGACAGGGCCATACGCCATCCGCGGCGACTACTTGGCGCCGTTTCACGGGAAACTTGACGGTGAAACAAGATCGATCGGGCGCCGATGAGGGCGTCCTCGTCGGCATTCTCATCGGTGAAGGGCACTTCGGCGGCGACGGCAAGCAGCCTCACGTAACCCTGCGGATGCATGTGGACCATGAATCGCTGTTCCGCTGGATCATGGCGCGGTTTGGGGGGCGTCTCTACGGGCCCTATCACCACGGCGGCCGCCATTACTTCCAGTGGATGGCCCGGGGCACCTTTCTGCGCGAGACGATTGTCCCGCTGCTGGACACCTATCTGCACGCGGAACTCGACCGCAGGAGCTACGAGCGCTATGTCGCGATGAAGACTCGCTACGGAATCGAGCCTCGCGGCTAAGTTAGATGATTTCACTATTACGCCTCACTACTGTCCGGTCATAAGTCGAGTAACTGGCAACTGTTTAGCGGAAGGGTCCGGTTCCGAACGGTAGTCTGTCATCGTAAGTGCTTCATAGAGCGGGGCTTGTTCAAACGGCATGACCGACAGAATCTGTAACATTGGGTAGAGCGGGGTGTCAATCCCGAGGCGTTTGCGGAGGATAGCAACCAGCACGTACACCGACACGGCGATCTATAGTTG
>JAKZWC010000192.1:0-6551 GCA_047515735.1 Spirochaetales bacterium
CGGCCCCGGCCAGGTGTTGATCGCCACCCACTATCACTCTCTCGATCCCTACATGCGCGGCCGCATGAACGCCCCCAGCGGCGCCAGCTACGCGGCAGCGGTGCCGATCGGCGGCGTGATGGAAGGAGATGCCGTGGGCGAGGTGGTGGCCTCCAATTCCGACCTGTTCGCGGTCGGCGACTTCGCCATGGGCAAGATCGGCTGGCAGGAGTACGGGGTGATGGACGCCCGCGACGTGCGCAAGATCGACCCCGACGCGGCGCCCATCTCCACCTCGGTGGGGATTCTCGGCATGCCCGGACTGACCGCCTATCACGGGCTGTTCGAGGTCGCCAAGCCGGTGGCCGGCGACACGGTGGTGGTGACCGCGGCCTCCGGCGCCGTGGGCGCGGTGGTCGGCCAGCTCGCCAAGCGCAACGGCTGCCGGGTGATCGGCGTCGCTGGCTCGCAGGAGAAGGTGGACTACGTGGTCGACGAGCTGGGGTTCGACGCCGCCATCGACTACAAGAAAGAAGATGTCCCGGCGCGCTTTCGCGAGCTGTGCCCGCGCGGCATCAACGTCTACTGGGACAACGTGGGCGGGCCGGTCACCGACGCCGCCATCGACCAGATCGCGGTGTTCGGCCGCGCGGTGATCTGCGGCCAGATCGCGCTCTACAATGCCACCTCGATGCCGCAGGGACCGCGCAACATTCCGCGCATGCTGCTGACCCGCCGGGCGCGGATGGAGGGGTTTCTCGTGTACCAGTTCACCGGGCGCCACGAGGAAGCGCTCGCCCGGCTCGGGGAGTGGGTGCGCGCCGGCGAGCTGCGGTACCGCGAGGACGTGGTCGAGGGCATTGAAAACTCCCCGCAGGCGTTCATCGGCCTGCTCGCCGGCGCCAACTTCGGCAAGCTCGTCATCAAGGTCCGGTAGCAGTGGCTGGTGTTTTCATCTATTGGGATAACTCCAACATATTTCACGAGGCACAGCGTATTGCCGAGGAAAAAGACGCCACTCCGGGTGCTCGTTACCTGGTTCGCATCCATTTCGACAACCTGCTGCGACTTGCTCACGCGGACCGCCCGCTGACGAAAGCTGTCGCCGCCGGCTCCGTTCCGCCGGAAATGCAACAGCTCTGGAACCGCATGGAGAACAGCGGCGTGGAAGTCAACCTGATTGACCGCGGCGCCCGGGACCGGGGAGAGCAGGGAACCCCCGACCAATGGTTGCAGTTGCGGATGCTTGAGGACGGTTGGGATAACAACGGCGATCCCGGGATTGTCGCTGTGCTGACGGGCGACGGCGCGGGATACGTGGAAGGTCGGGGATTCCACAGCACGCTGCAGCGGATGCATCGACGTGGCTGGCGGGTCGAAGTGCTGTCGTGGACTCATTCGTGCAACCGGGGAATGCGCGAATGGGCGAAAGCCAACGGCGTATTTGTACCGCTGGACAACCATTACGCTTCGATAACATTCCGCGAGCCGTCTCGCCCCGGTCACGAATTCGCGGCGGCGAGGGATCAGGCTGAACTGAACCTGTCAGGCCGTCCGGTCGCGTAATTCTTACCGTGGGAGGTGAAGATGGCGACGCGGCCCTCCGCAGGGTGCCGTTTCGGACGTTACGCCGCGGCCTCGTCGAACAGGATAACGCCGCGCTTGTGGCCGCCCTTGAGCAGGTCGGCGTAGGCCTCGTTGATCTGCTCCAGGCGGTAGCGCGCGGAGATCAGCTCGTCCAGCAGCAGTTGGCCCGACTTGTACAGCGCCAGCAGCCGCGGGAACTCGTAGTGCGGGTTGGTGGAGCCGAAGAAGGAGCCCAGGATCCGCTTCTCGTTGACGTGCAGGTCGAGGCCGGGGTAGCGGGTGACCGACCCCATCGGCGCAACTCCTACCACCACCAGCGCGCCGCCGCGGCGGACGGCATCGTAGGCGGCCTCCTGCACCGCCGGCGCGCCGACGGCCTCGAAGGCGAAGTCCACGCCGCGCCCCTCGGTTAGTGCCCGTACCTGGTCCTGGGCGTCGTCCCCGGCGAGCACGCCGTGGGTGGCGCCGAACTGGCGCGCGATCTCCAGCTTCGCCGGATCGGTGTCCACGGCGATGATCGGATGGGCGCCGCTGAGCCGCGCGCCCTGCACCACGTTGAGCCCGACGCCGCCGCAGCCGTACACCGCCACGTTCTCGCCGGGGCGGATCTGCACCGTGTTCAGGGCGGCTCCCACGCCGGTAGTCACCGCGCAGCCGACCAGCGCCGCCACCTCGAAGGAAACGTCGTCGGGAAGCGGCACACAGGACTGCTCGGGAGCCACCGTCTGCTCGGCGAAGGTGGACAGCACGCTGAACTGCGTCACTTGCCTGCCGTCCTGCCGCAGCCGCGTGCTGCCGTCGGGCATGGTGCCGTTGCGCCAAGCCCAGTAGGTCTCGCACAGCCGGCTCTGCCCGCGCAGGCAATAGAAGCAGGCGTCGCAGCACGGCGCCCAGTTGAGGATCACCCGCTGGCCCGGCTGCACGCGGGTCACCCGGCTGCCCACCTCCTCGACCACGCCGGCGCCCTCATGGCCAAGCACCAAGGGCCGGCTGCGTTGGATGTTGCCCACCACGAAGTGCCAGTCGCTGTGGCAGGTGCCGGCGGCGGCGAGCCGCACCCGTACCTCGTTCGGCTGCGGCGGCAGCAGCTCCACCTCTTCGATGACGAACGGCCCTCCAATCTTGTGCAGCACGGCGGCTTTCATGAATCACGCTCCTGGTTCGGCAGGTTGTCCCGGGATCGTATCACAGGTCGGTCGGTCGGCCATACCAGTACGCCACGGAGCGGTAGTGGACCCGCGCCAGGTTGAAGTTGCCGTGCTCCAGCGACGCCGCGAGGGAGCGCTCGAAGGGGATCGGATCGCTGAGGTGGAACCGGTACATGGAGAACTTGCCGCAGGCGATCAGTATGGGATCGGGCCGCTCCAGGAAGGTGACCCCGTACTCCGGCCGGCAATCGACCCGGTGGAAGCCGTAGGCCAGGTTGAAGTAGTCCTCGGTACCCGTGCCGTGCAGGGTCGGCGGCCAGCGCTCGCCGTCGATCACGAACCAGTCGTCCCCCTCCCACCAGCGGCCGAGGTCGCGGCCGGCGACGCGGTCGTCGCGCTGCGGGCAGTGTACGCTCAACCCGGTGCCGACGTAGTGGCCCTCGAACCCGTCCGCGCGCAGGAACGAGTAGTTCTCGGCGTCGTCCAGCGTGCGGAAGGCCGGCGCACCGGCGGGCGGCTGCGTATGCTCCTCGTTGAAGCTGGCGCGGAAATGGAGGGTGGGCTCCGGCAGCGGCTCGGCATGCTGGTCCCAGTCCACGTAGTAGTAGACCTTGAACGGCCCGGCGTGCGCGGAGGTATTGTGCAGGGAGATCTCGGCGCTGCCGTCGAACGGCATCGGGAAGGTGCAGTTCAAGGCTCCCAGGTAGGGCGGCTCGGCGCGGCGGAAGCTGCGCGACACCTGGATCGGCAGCGAGTTCACGTCGACCAGGTGACCGTGCCCAAACAGAAAGAAGTCTGCCAGGGGGACGTCCACCTGCGGCTCGGCCGCGCCGTCGAAGCGCAGCACGAGCCGCACGGCGCGGTAGATGTCGCTGTCGGGGAAATGGTCGCCGCCGAGCACCACCCATAGATGTCTGATGATCCCCGGCCCCCGCAATTCGGGTACCATGATGCTCTGCGCGGGCCCCAGCTCGACCATGTCGCGCGGTCCGCCGGAGCGGTCCCAGGTGCTCTCGCGGCGCCGTCTGCCGGGGCGTTTGTGGTGCAGGTTGTCCAGCAGCATGATCGTGCTCAGCGCCAGCCGTCGCGCGAGTAGCGTTCCACCGCCGCGTCGTCCAGCACTACCCCGTGCCCCGGCTCCTGCGGCACCGCCAGGCCGGCGTCGCGCACCTGCAGCCGCGTTTGAAAAACCTCCATCAGGTTGAGCACCTCGGTATCGGGAAAGAACTCCACCCAGGTGGCGTTGGGGGTGGCCGCCACCAAGTGCACGTGTAGGTCCGCCAGCCAGTGCGGGGCCACGGTCACCCCGCGCCCCGCGGCCAGCGCCGCGATGCGCCGGAACTCGGTGACGCCGCCGCATACCGCGGCATCGGTCTGCAGGATCGCGGCGGCGTCCTGGTCGAGGATCTGCTGAAAGTCCCAGCGCGTCTGGTGGATCTCGCCGGTGGCGATCGGCGGCTCCACCGCGGCGGCGACGGCGGCGTGGGCGGCCAGCTCGTCGGGCGGGTTCGGTTCCTCCACCCAGCCCAGGTCGTACTCCTCCCAGCGGCGGATGGCGCGGATCGCGGCAGTGGCGTCGGGCCAGGCGTTGTTGGCGTCGGTGAACAGCTCCACCTCGGGGCCGATCGCGTCCCGCACCGCGGCGATGCGGGCGGCGTCCTCGCGCGCGCTGACCCGGCCGACCTTGATCTTGACCGCCGCGAAGCCGCGTTCGACGTAGCCGGCGCACTCGGCGGCGAGGTCGCGTTCGCTCTTGCCGGCCAGGTAGTAGCCGCCGCTGGCATAGGCGGGCACCACGTCGCTGCGCGCAGCCCCGAGGTAGCGGTACAATGGCAGCTCCGCGGCCTTGGCGTTGGCGTCCCACAGGGCGATGTCGATGGCGCTCATGGCGCGCACGACCGCGCCGCGCCGGCCCAGCAGCAGGGCGTCGCGGTACATGGCGTCCCAGATCGCCTCGGTGTCGTGCGCGTCGCGGCCCACCACGTGGCCGGCCAGCAGGTCGCGCACCGCGCCGGTGACCAGCCACCCGGCGGCGTTGCCGCAGTAGCAGAACCCCAGTCCCTCGATCCCGCTCTCGGTGGTCACCTTCACCAGCGTGTAGTGGCGCTCGCGCACCGTGCGGGTGGCGAACGAGGTGACGTTGCGCAGCGGGATGACCAGGGTGGCGGCGGTGAGCGCGGCGACTCTCACCCCGCGCGCCTCACTTCTTGACGTACTGGTGGCCGCCCATGATGGTCCGCACCTGCTCCACTCCCTTGGCCTGGAGCAGCCGGTTGACCCGCTCCTCCTCGTGCTCCAGCAGCAGCTTGGCGTTGGTGACCACCTCTTCCAGGCGCGCCGCGGGGAACTTAACCGCGCCGTTCTCGTCCATGTGCACGATTTCGCCGGGGGCCACGTCCATGCCGCACAGGCTCACCGGAACCTGCACCGCCTGCAGCGCCTGCGGGCCGTGTCCGGCGCAGATACCGCGGGTCAGGTACTGAAACTGCATCGGCCGGATCTCGTGGACGTCGCGGGACGGGCCGTTGCTCACCGCACCGATCGCGCCGCAGGCGCGCAGCGCGGAGGTCATGTTGCCGCCGGCCAGGCCCACCTTGTCCGCCAGCTCCGGCGGGAAGCGCTGCTCGAAGCAGAAGATGGAGGGCTTGCCCAGCTTGTCCGCTTCCTCCAGCACGTCCATCAGGGTGAGCCCCGAGTAGCCAGGATCGGTGACCCCGTAGGTGCAGGTCACCGCGTAGCCGGCGACTGGACCCAACTCCGGGTACCAGCACAGCAGCCGGTTGTCGGTATACCAGTTCGCCTCCCACGGGTGGTACAGCTCCAGGCACAGCTCGTTGCCGGGATAGGTCGCCACCACGTTGGTCACCGTGGGCGTGTCGATGTGCTTGAGCTCCTCCAGCAATTCCAGTTCTGTCATGTAATTGTCTCCTATGTCCTTGGTTCGCTGCTACTCCACGCCGACTTCAGCCGAATAGTCGCGCTGATAGGTCGGGAGGATGGTCAGCTCCGGTATCAGGGTACGCTGCGGCAGGTCCGCCACCAGGACGATCGCCCGCGCCACGTCTTCCGCCGTGGCCATGGTCGCGCGCGCCTCGGCGCTGGGGTTGATCGGGCGGTTGTCCAGGATCGGGGTGTCGACCTCGCCGGGGATGATGACGCTGGCGCGCAGGCCGCTGTTCTTGAACTCATTGTTCAGGTACTTGGTGAAGTTGATCACCCCCGCCTTGGCGGCGGAGTAGGCCACCCCGCCGAGCTGGCTGCCGACGACCCCGGCCATCGAGGACAGGTTGATGACCGTGCCCTCCTTGCCGGCCAGCATGGCGGGCAGCACCGCCTGGGTGCAGTAGATGGTGCCGGCGAGGTTGGAGTCGACGGCGATGCGGATATCCTCGGGGGTGGTGGTCTGCAGCATGCGGTGGGGGGAAGCGTGGCCGGCGTTGTTCACCAGCACGTCGATGCGGCCCCAGGCGTCCAGCACCGCGGCGGCCATGCGCTGCACGGCGTCGCGGTCGGCCACGTCCAGGCTCACCGCCAGCGCGGCACCCCCCTGTTGCTCGATCTCGCCGCGCACCGCCGTGAGCTTGTGCTCCGTGCGGCCCACCACCGCGACGCGCGCCCCATGCGCGGCCATCAACAGCGCGCTGGCGCGGCCGATCCCGCTGCCGCCGCCGGTGATGACGCAGACCTTGTCCTTCAGGTTCATGGGCCAAAACCTATCACAGAGTCCCGGCGCCGGGCAGGCGCATCCGCGGCCGGCAGCGACCCACCCGTTGACGGCCGCAACAATGCGTGCTATCAGCGCTACGGGGGCGGATGAATGAGTGAACGCAGTGGCGC
>JAKZWC010000193.1:0-3251 GCA_047515735.1 Spirochaetales bacterium
GATCATCGCCGAGGCGTGGGACGCGGCCGGCGCCTACCAGGTGGGACAATTCCCCGGCGACCGCTGGGCAGAGCTCAATGACCGGTTCCGCGACGACGTGCGCCGGTTCTGGCGCGGCGACGGCACGGCCGCCGGCGACGAGGGGGTGCGCTGGTTTGCGCCCGGCGGCGACCGCCCCGACTGGGACTCCCCTGAGCCGTGCCTGGCGGCCTGTCTGATGAGCGCCGCCGGCGACCTGTACCTGATGCTCAACGCCGCCACCGGCGAGCGCCCGTTCGCCGTGCCGGCGGCCCCGCACGGTGGGCCCTGGCAGCGGGTAATCGACACCGCGCTAGCGGCGCCCGACGACATCAGCCCACTGGACGCGGGTCTGTTGATCACGCCGCAGGAGACCAATAATGCCGGCGCGCGGTCGCTGGTACTGCTGGCGGCGCAACCGGCCCACGGTCGCTAGCACGGCCAGAACCGGTTGCGTCACCACTTCGACGCCATGCGGCGGAGCCGGATTGCCGACGGCACGCTGCGCGTCGGCGACGGCATCACCGACGCGAACGATCCGCTGGCCGCCTACCCGCGCTTCATGCATCCGCATCGGCACGTTGCCGTGATCCACGGCAGCCTGCCCAACCGCAGCCGCACCCGCTTCCGGCGCGCGCTGATCGCCCACTACATCGCCGGCGAGGCGCGGCAGGTGGCCTACTACTACTTCCCGGTGTTGGCCATGGACGGCCGCGAAGTGGCGCTGGAGCAAGGTCCCGGCGGCGGCCCGTGCGGCGTATGGGTAGACCGCAACGGCCGCCCGGCCGTGGAGATGCAGCCCGCCGCCACCGCCTGAGCAGCCCCGTCGGAGCGCGGTTTGTGTCTACGAATTCAGCGACACGAGCGGTATTGTTTTTCCAAGACAGACTATATAAATTAATAAAATTCACAGAGTGTTATCGTTATTCGCTGTTTTCATCGCGAGACCCGTAGAGAAGAAATAATTCAAGGAATTGGATAGTCAGCATCGTTTTTCACAATCTGTTACGGTTTTTCGGGAACGACGCTTACCGGTAACTGCCACTCCGGCCGGCTATGCGGCACTTATCGACGCCTACGATCTGCGTGTGCCACTGCCGCGTACGCTGAGCGCCACCGGTGAGCGGCATCGGTTTCTGGCGGAAGCCGGCTGGCGGATCTATTCGCCGCGCCACGTCCCTCCCCCGACCCTGGCAGGCCACCTGACCTTCGCCTTGAAACACGAGGGCCTCGATCTGGCCGTGCTCAAGCGGCTGTTTGGCGCCACCGGCCCCGCGCCGATCGAGGCGATGACCCGAGCCGCGCCGACCGGCGCTTACGCACGGCGCATCTGGTTCCTCTACGAGTGGCTCATCGGACGGCGGCTCGACCTGCCCAACGCCGACCGCGGCGCCTATCCACTGGTGGTCGAGCCGAAACTCCAATACTGCGCCGCCGCTGAGAGTTCCACACGCCATCGGGTCAAGAACAACCTGCCGGGTACGCCCGAGTTCTGCCCCCTGGTGTCCCGCACCAAGCGCCTGGAGCGCTTCATCGAACTGGACTTGCCCGCACGCGCACAGGAAGCCGCCGCTGCGGTGCCGCACGATCTGATGGCGCGCGCCGCGGCGTTTCTGCTGCTCAAGGACTCCCAGGCGAGCTTCGTCATCGAAGGCGAACGCCCGCCGCAGGACCGTGTCCAGCGCTGGGGCCGCGCTATCGGGCAAGCGGGCAAGCAGCCGCTCGACCTCGACGAGTTGCTGCGCCTGCAGGAGATCGTGATCGGCGATGCCCGCTTCGTGCAGCTCGGCCTCAGGAACGAAGGAGGATTTGTGGGCGACAGGGATCGGGACACCCAGCAACCGATCCCGGACCACATCAGCGCGAAGCCGGAAGATCTGCAGCAGCTCGTCGACGGCCTGATCGCCTTTGATCGGAAGGCGGCACGGGAGCTCGATCCCGTGGTAGCTGCGGCTGCCCTGGCGTTCGGGTTCGTCTACATCCACCCGTTCGAGGATGGCAACGGCAGGCTACACCGTTATCTGATCCACCATGTCCTGGCAGCTCGAGGTTTCAACCCTCCCGGCGTGACGTTTCCCGTGTCCGCCGCGATTCTGGACCGGATCCGCGACTACCGCGCGACCCTGGAGGACTACTCGAAAAGACTGTTGCCGGTGGTGGACTGGAGACCGACCGAACAGGGTAACGTGACGGTGCGCAACGATACGGCTGATTTCTACCGGTTCTTCGATGCTACGCCGCACGCCGAGTTCCTGTACGGGTGCGTACAGCACACCATCGAGAACGACCTGCCGGAAGAAGCCCGGTATCTGGAGCGATACGATGCGTTCAGCAGTGGAGTGAACCTGATCGTCGACATGCCGGAACGTCTGTCCAACCTTCTATTCCGGTTCCTGCGCCAGAACGGCGGCAAACTCTCCCGCCGCGGCCGGACAAGAGAATTCGCCCCGCTGACCGACCAAGAGGTCGCGCGAGTAGAAGCGCTCTACCGGGAGGTGCTGCGCGAGGGCAACGCCGCAGACTGAACTCGAGCCGCACCCAGGCTACCCACTTCCGCTCACCGCGTGGCGGCGAGCCACAGCACCTCGTAGGGCTTGAGCGGCAGTTCCCACACCGGCTCCTCCGCCGGCACCGTCCACTCCGCGCCAGTGATCAGTTCGCTCGCGCTGCGCCGGCAGTTGAACAGGGCGGTGGCCAAGCGCATCCGTTGCGGTGCCGCGGAGATGTTGGTCAGGGCGACCACGCGGCGACCGCGGCCGTCTGCGACCGCCGCCACCACCGCCGGCGGACTGTCGAGCACCTGCAGAGGCGGACCGCCGGGCGCGAACGCCGGCTCCCCGGTACGCACCGCGATCAGGTGCAGGAGCCGCTTCAGCACGCGCCGCATCTGGCTGCCGCGGTCGTCCAGCTCCGCGTACAGCGCCTGCTCATCGAACTGTTCGCGGTTGATGGAGCGGTTCTCGTCCAGTTGCCCGGGATCGAGCCGGTTGGGGACGCCCAGCAGCCCGTTGATGTAGAACGCCGGCACACCGCGCAGCGTCAGACCGAGCGCCGCGCACGCGGCATAGCGGTCCACCTGGAGCTGCAGCGGCTCCTCCGCGTCCGCACGGTTGATCAGGCTCCAAGGGTTGGCGCACAGCTCGTAGATGATGCGGCCGCCGCCCGCCTGCAGGGCATAGTTGGGCAGCGCGCCGTGGTCCGCCGCCAGCATCGTGACCAGGCGCTCCAGGTCG
>JAKZWC010000194.1:0-11705 GCA_047515735.1 Spirochaetales bacterium
GACTATGCCGGTAGGCGGATCTAGCATCGCAGCCATGGCGGCCGCCGGTTCGGGTAACGGGGCAACCGAGGACCTGCTCATCGAAGTGCGCGACCTGCGTGTCGAGTTTCGGCTCACCGAGGGGCTGTTGCGCGCGGTGGACGGCGTCAGCTTCGTGGTGCGCCGCCATCAGACCCTGGGCGTGATGGGCGAGACGGGGTGCGGCAAGAGCGTCACCGCGCGCGCCATCATGGGGATCCTGCCGATTCCACCTGGGCGGGTCACCGGCACCATCAACTACTATCCCGAGCAGGGGCCGCCGATCGATCTGGTGAGCCTCGATCCCAAGGGCGACCAGTACCGCGACATCCGCGGCAACCAGATCAGCATGATCTTCCAGGAGCCGATGACGGCACTCAGTCCGGTGCACACCGTCGGCAACCAGATCGGCGAGGTGCTGCGCGTGCACCAGAAGGTGAACCGCAGGCAGGCGCGCGGCCAGACCGTCGACCTGCTGGACCGGGTGGGCATCAGCGACCCGCACCGGCGGGTGGACCAATATCCGTTCGAGCTGAGCGGCGGCATGAACCAGCGGGCGATGATCGCCATGGCGCTGGCCTGCCGGCCGCGACTGCTGATCGCCGACGAGCCCACCACCGGCCTGGACGTGACCATCCAGGCGCAGATCATGGAGCTGATCCAGGACCTGCAGCGGGAGTTCGGCATGGCGGTTCTGTTCATCACCCACGACTTGGGGCTGATCGCGGAGATGGCCGACGACGTGCTCACCATGTACATGGGGCAGATCGTGGAGGCCGGCAGCGCCGACCAGGTGTTCTACGGCCACACCCACCCCTACACCGAGGGCCTGTTGAAGTCGATTCCCATCGTTGCCGCCGAGCATCACCGTCTGGCGCCGATCCGCGGCAGTGTGCCCAACCCCTACGCGCAGCTCTCCGGCTGCCGTTTCCGCTACCGCTGCCATCGCTACATCGGCGAGATCTGCGATCAGGAGCCGCCCCACTTCGGTCCCGCGCCCGGCCACCTCAGCAAGTGTTGGCTGCATGAGGCCGCCGGGAAGCCGAACGAGGTGTCGCGATGAGCGACGCCCGCCCTGCCGGGGCCCGTCCTGCCGCCACCGGCGCGCTGCTGCGGGTGGAGCACCTGTTCAAGTACTACCCGGTGACCGCGGGCCTGCTGAAGCGCAAGGTGGCCGAGGTGCGGGCGGTGGACGGCGTCAGCTTCGAGGTCGGCAACGAGGAGACCCTGGCGCTGGCGGGCGAGAGCGGCTGCGGCAAGACCACCGTGGTGCGCAGCATCTCCCGGCTGGTGGACCCCGACGGCGGCCGGGTGCTGCTCAAGACCGAGCTGCTGGAGGAGTACCGCGACGCCGCCGGCTGGCTCGACCTGGCGGCGTTGCCGGCGCGCGAGATGAAGGCGGTGCGCCGCGACCTGCAGGTGATCTTCCAGGACCCCGACTCGTCGCTCAACCCGCGCTTCACCATCAAGAACATCGTCGGCGAGCCGCTGGTGGTGCACGGCCTCGGCCGGCGGCGCGAGATCGCCGATCGGGTGGACGAACTGCTGCGCCTGGTGGGGCTCGACTCCAGCCACCTGAACCGCTTCCCCCACGAGCTCAGCGGCGGCCAGAAGCAGCGCGTCGGAATCGCTCGCGCGCTGGCCCTGGAGCCGCGGCTGATCCTGGCCGACGAGCCGGTCTCGGCGCTCGATATGTCGATCCAGGGGCAGATCCTCAACCTGATCGAGGACCTGCGCGCCAGACTGGGGCTGACCATGCTGTTCATCGCCCACGACCTGTCGGTGCTGGCGCACATCAGCGACCGCATGGGGGTGATGTACCTCGGCAACCTGGTGGAGGTGAGCGCCACCACCGACCTGTTCCGCAAGCCGCTGCATCCTTACTCCGAGGCGCTGCTGACGGCGATTCCGCAGCCCGACCCGAAACGCAAGGTCGAGCGCATGATCCTCGAAGGCCAGGTCCCCTCACCGCTCAACAAGCCCGCCGGATGTCCGTTCCACCCTCGTTGCCCCTACCGGCAGGAGCGCTGCGAAGGGGAGGTGCCCGAGCTGCGCACCATGGGCGACGGACGCATGGTTGCCTGTCACTTCGCCGGTGAGCTGGAGTTGCGCGGCTCGCTACAGAGCGACGTGATGGGACGGCTCGGCCTGAGCTGACCCCGGATTAGCGGACGCCCGCGGGTCGCAGTCCAAGCAGCGTGGCCGCGTTCTCCACCAGGATGGCGCGCTTGGCGTCCTCTCCGATCAGCGCCTGATCGATGCGCGCCCGCTGCGCGGGTGGGAAGTAGAGCGGGGTGTCGGTTCCGAACAGCAGCCGCTCCGGGCCGAGGTCCGCCACCGCCGCCTCTATCAGGCCGCTGCGGATCGACTTGGCCGACGACGTGTCGACGAAGACGTTGCCGTGGCGGGCACGCTGACAGGCGAACACCTGCCGGTGCATGGAGTCGGGGTCGTGGCCGAGGTGGGCCAGGATCAGGCGCAGCTCGGGATGGGCGTCGCAGAACGGCACGAAGTCCTCCGGGCTGGCGCCGTAGTCGCCGCTGTGGGTCAGCACTACCGCCCGCTGCCGGGCGGCGAAGTCGAAGATGGCGGCGCCATGTTCGCTGATCAGGTAGTGGTGGGCATCGGGATGGATCTTGATGCCGCAGCCGGCGGGGTGGGCGAGCAGCTCTTCCACCTGCCGGTAGCTGCCCGCCACGGTGGGGTGCAGCACCGCCCAGAAGCGCAGGCTCGGCTGCTCGGCGACCGCACGCACGGCCACCTCGTTGCCGCGCAGCGGATCGCCGCCGAACGGCATCAGCGCCTCCAGCGCCGACACCACCGTGATGCCGATGTTGGCGCGTCGCGCCAGCTCCGCAACCTGCGCCGCGCTGCCGCTCATCAACCGGTCCTGGCGCCGCTGCGCGCCGCGGTCGTAGCGTCCCACGTGGCCGTGCACGTCGATCGCCTGCAGGGAGCCGACGGCAGCCGGTGCGGGCGCGCTGTCCGAACGCTCCGCCACCGCTACCAGCCCTTCCAGCTCCCGTCCGCGTGGCGATACTGCCGGAACGCGGTCGGTCGATAGGGGAGCCGCGCGATGTCGGCTTCCTTGATTGTCACGCCCAGTCCGGGCTCATCGGGCACGTTCATGTACCCCTCCTTGACCTGGAACGGATGTTCGGCGAAGCGTTCGAACTGGGTAAAGAAGCTGGCCGTGGTCTCCTGGATCAGGAAGTTGCCCATCACCGCGTCGGCGTGGATCGCCGCCGCGTGACCCACCGGCCCGCAGGTGTTGTGCGGCGCCATCAGCATCTGCTGCGCGTCCGCGAGGCGCGCGATCTCCAGCATCCGGTGGATGCCGAAGCACTGGGTGATATCCGGCTGCAGGATGGCGCAGGCGCGGCAGTCGGTCAGTTCCTTGAACTGGGCCACGGTAAACAGCTTCTCGCCGGTGGCGATCGGCACCGGGCTGCGCCGGCTCACCTCGGCCAGCGCCGCCACCGAGCCCAACTTGACCGGCTCCTCGATGAACAGCGGGCGCGAGGGGGCCACCGCGCGGGCGAAGGCCAGGCTGAGCTCCGGCAGCGGGCTGCCGTGGCTGTCGAGTAGAATTTCCAACTCGGGGCCGGCCGCCTCTCGCATCGCCGCCACGCACGCCCGCGAGTGCTCGATGGCGGCCGGATCCAGGGGAGTGGCGCGAGTCTCCAGTGGGTTGCCCTTGATCCCGGCATAGCCCTGCCGTTGCGCGGCCACCGCGCCTGCCGCGGCCGCCTCCGGGGAAGCGAAGCTGCCGCCGTTGGAGTAGACCCGCACCCGTTCCCGGCGGCGGCCGCCGAGCACGGTGTGCACCGGCACCCCCCACGCCTTGCCCACCAGGTCGTAGAGCGCGATGTTCACCGCCGCCGCGGCGCAGCCCAGCACCGGACCGCCCTTCCACGGCAGGCGGTCGGTCAGGTCTTAGGTGAGCGCGGCCACCCGTAGCGGATCCGCACCCAGCAGCAGCTCGCGCCAGGCGTGGAGCTGTGCTTCCACCGGCTCGATGAGCCACTCGGCAGTTCCCTCGCCCCAGCCGGCGAGCCCGGCGTCGGTGTCCAGCTTGAGCAACAGCCAGCCCTTCTCTGCGCTGGCGATCGTTTCCCCGGTAACCGGGTCGCGCTCCTGCTGTCCGGTGGCGACGCTGAACTTGAAGGTCTGCACGCCGGTTATTTTCACGTTGCCCTCCTCCAGCAGGTGCCATCCTAACCGATCGTGCGCTTGACGCGGAGTTCGCCCACCCCGGGTACAATAGCCCCGGACCAGCAAAGGAGGTGCGTTGTGGGATCTGACACCTTGACAGTCGCCGTAATCGGGTGCGGCCGAATGGGGCAGCAATACGCGACCGTATACGCCACCCGGCCCGACACCGAACTGGTGGCAATCGCGGAGGCCAACCCGGAGCGGCGCCGCGCGGTGGGGCAGCGCTTCGGCGTGACGCGGCTATTCGCCGACGCCCGCGAGTTGTTCGCCGCGGTGGTCCCCGACGTGGCCGCCGTGGTGCTGCCGGTGCGCTACCTCAAGGAGGCGGTGCTGGCGGCGGTCGCCGCCGGCGTGCGCGGGGTCACCGCCGACAAGCCGATCTCCGCTACCCTGGCCGACGCCGACGCCATGGTCGCGGCCTGCGAGCGCCACGGCATCGTGTTCGGCGGCGGCAACCTGCAGCGCGCCCGCGCCGACGTGCAGGAGGCCGCAGGCTGGATCCGCCGCGGCGACTTCGGGGCGATCACGGGTGCGGCGGTGCACCGCTGGGGCGGCGGCGAGATCTCCGGCGGCGGCTGCCAGCACGTGTCGGTGCTGCGGCTGCTGGCGGACGCGGAGGTCGCCGAGGTAGTGGCCTGGGGCCGCCCGGCGCACAAGCTGGCGGCGGAGGAGGACGACGCAGGGCTGATCATCCATGCCCGCTTTACCATGTCCAACGGCCTCTCGGTCCCCGTATTCGCCGATGTCACGCCGCACGGCGGGGTGGAGGTGTGGACGGCCGATGCGCTGATCCGCTGGGAGTGGGACCAGACCACGATCTACGCCGGCAGCGACGCCGATGGCCGCCGGACCCCGCTGCAGCGCCCGTTTACCCCGGTTGCCTATCCCGAGTTCTCCTATCTCGGGACCTCCATCGGTGCCTTCCTGGACGCGGTGCGTAGCGGCAGCGAGCTGTGGATCTCGGGCCACGATCTGCGCCAGGCGCTGGAGGTGGCGATCGCGGCGAAGCGATCGGCGGCCCTCGGCTCGGTGCCGGTAGCGCTGCCGCTGGCGGACCGCGGCCTGACGCTGCGCCCGCGCGCCTACCGCTGGCTGGGCGGGGACGTGACCGGGCGCGAACAGAGTGTGGCGGAGGCCTCCGCACCATGGACCGGCTACGACTGAGTGACCGGCCGGGACGCCACACGCCGTGTCTCGCGCCGTGAGCCGCCCAGCGGGCGCCACGGCCACGCTGCGCCGCGACGTGGCGAGTGCCATGCTCTACCTGGCGCCGATGCAGGCGCTGATCACGCTGGTCTCCTTCATTGCCATCAACCGTCTGGACGCCTCGTTAGCGTGGGTGGGCATCCTTGGATCGGCGGGCTACTGGGGCCAGCTCTGGAACCTGGCCCTCGGGCGGGTTACCGCCAAGGTCGACCTGCGCTCCGGCCTGGCGCTGCTCATGGCGGCGCAGGGGCTGCTGCTGGCGGCGGCGGCCCTGCAGCACTCCCTGCTGCCCTATGCCGCGTTGATCATTCCCCTGCTGGTGTTGTTCGGGCTCTACGAGGTGCAGTACGCCACGCTGGTGCCGCACCTGTACCGGGTGGAGGAGCGCCCGCGCGCGCTGGGGGTGCGCAACTTCGCGGTGGCTGCCAGCACGGCGCTGCTGGCGGCGTTGTTCGGGCGATTGAGCAGCGGCGCCGGCGGCCACACGCCGGTGTTCGTGCTGGCCGGCGTCGCGATGGTGGCCGGTGGCCTGGTGTTCCGGGGTGTGCGCCCCGCGGGACCCCAGCCGGCGGCGGCTGCGCCACGCATGCCGTTGCTGCGTGCCCGCGAGATCGCCGGCGTCTTGTTCGGTACGCGTGTCGGTTCCGGCCCGAGCAGGATAGGTCCGAGCAGCCCGGGCCCGGGCTGCGGACCACAGGACGGCATCGTGCCGCCCGCGGCGCGCCGCGCGTTCCGCCGGCTGGCGCTGGTGCTGATCCTGTACGGGTGGTATGGGGCCGGTCTCGTCACCATGCTGGTGGTGGTGTACGACCGGCTCGGCTTCGACGAGTGGCGGGTCGGGCTGTTGGCGGCGGTCGCCACGCTGGGCACGCTGCTCTCGTCGCTGCTGGTTGCCCCGAAGCTGCGCCTGCTCGGCGGCACCAGCAACTTTCGTCTGTGCTTCGCCGCGAGCCTGGTCGCCATCCTGCTGCTGGCCGTGGCGGTGCTGTTCGTTGCCGGCCGGCCGGCGTTCTGGGTTCTGGCGGCCAGTCAGTTCAGCATGGGAATCGGGGTGACCGGCTTCGTGCTCGGCACCCACACCGCCGCCCTCAACATCGCGCCCGCCGGGCGCGAGGCCCTGTTCGTCAACGCCATGATGGTCGTGCTGGGACTGCGCGGCATGCTGACGCCGCTGCTGGTGGCCGCCGTCATCCGCGTGGCCGGAGTCGAGTTGGCGGTGCTGGTCGGTCTGCTGTGCGTGCTCTGCTGCACGGCGCTGGTGGTGCCCCCGGCTTCCCGTTCGGCAGGAATAGAGAGTTGAAGCGCCCGCGATTCGTGTCCCGTTGTGAGTCCGGTCCGTAGCTCGCGACGATCCGATGACGTTCGTTCCCGGACGCGCTGCCTGTTTCCGGAGAAATCCAGGTATCATCGTTGCATGCACTCGGATCGGAGCGCTCCCCGGAAACTGACGGCGCTGCTGGCGGCAGTGCTGCTGGTCCTGCCCGCGGTTGGGTTCGCCCGGGTCACTGGAGACACCATCGTACTCGGCGCGGCGGTATCTCTCACCGGCAGGTACACCACCGCGGGCAATCACACGCGCAAGGGATACGACCTCGCGGTGAAGATGATCAACGAGCGCGGCGGCGTGCGTGTCGCGGGCAAGGATTACCGGCTGAAGATCCTGTACTACGACGACGAGTCGACCCCGGCGCGCGGCGCGCAACTGGCCGAGCGTCTGATCCGGCAGGACGGGGTCCGGTACATGCTCGGCCCCTACAGTTCCGGTCTGACCCAGGCGATCGCTCCGGTCACCGAGCGCTACCACGTCCCGATGGTGGAGGGGAACGGCGCCTCGCGCGAGCTGTTCAACAAGGGCTATCGCTACCTGTTCGCCGTGCTGTCGACTTCCGAGCAGTACCTGCAGGAGGCGATCAACCTCGCGGCCGAGCTGGCGCAGGCGGAAGGGCGGGATCCCGCCTCGCTGAAGATTGCCGTAGCTACCGAGAACGACCCGTTCTCCCAGGACGTCCGCGACGGTGTGCTAGACGACGCCACGCGCTACGGCATGCAGGTGGTGATCGACGACAAGCTGCCGCGCGACTTGAACGACATGACCACGACCCTGCTCAAGGTCAAGGCGCTGCGTCCCGATCTGCTGTTGGTGTCGGGCCACTCCAAGGGGGCGGCGCTGCTGGTGCGGCAGGCCGCCGAGCTGCGGGCTTCGGCCCCGATGGTGGCCATCTCGCACTGCGAGTCGGCCGAGGTGACCGACAGGGCGCGGTTCGGGGACACCGCCGAGGGCATCTTGTGCACCGCGCAGTGGGCGCCGACCCTGACCTACCGCGACGACCTGTTCGGCAGTGCCGGCGACTACGCCGCGCTGTTCGAACGCGAGTACGGCTATATACCGCCCTACCAGGCGGCGGAGTCGTCCGCCGCGGTCATGGTCTGGGCGGACGCGCTGCAGCGCGCCGGCTCGTTCGACACCGACGCGGTGCGTGAGGCGCTGGCGGCGACCGACATGCAGACCTTCTACGGCAACATCCGGTTCGACGCCACCGGCAAGAACGTCGCCAAGCCGATGGTGCTGAGTCAGATTCAGGACGGCGAATATCGGGTCGTGGCGCCGACCGCCTGGGCGTCCCACGAGCTGCGGTTCCCGCTTCCAGTCTCCGCGGTCGGCTCCGCCACCGCCAGCGAACCGGCGGGGCCTCGCCTGCTGCGATTCGGACCGTTGTCGGTGCAGCTGCTTCTGGACGGGTTGTTGGTCGGGGCGATCTTCGCGCTCGCCGCCTACGGCATGGCGCTGGTGTGGGGCGTGATGAACATCATCAACGTGTCGCAGGGCGAACTGGTGATCCTGGGCGGCTTTCTGACCTGGTGGCTGACCACGTTCGACATCCATCCACTGTTCGGAATCCCCATTTCCGGCGCCGTGCTGTTCGCATTTGGCTGGCTGCTCTACCGCACCGTGGTGCACCGCCTGGTCGACCGCGACCTGTTCGTGTCGCTGCTGGCCACGTTCGGGCTCTCGATTCTGCTGCAGCAGTTGATGAACCAGGTGTTCGGCGCCGATCTGCGCAGCGCCAACGCGGAGCTTGGCGCCACCTACCTGCTGGGCGACGGCGTGGTGCTGGCACACAGCAAGCTGGTGGCATTCGCGGTGGCGCTGGCGGCGGCCGCGGGGCTGCTGCTGTTCCTGCGCCGCAGCCGCGCCGGGCGCGCCATCCGGGCCACCTCCCAGAACGCCCGCGCGGCGCGCCTGATGGGGGTGCGCACCGACCGCGTCTACGCGCTCGCCTTCGCCCTCAACGCCGCGGTGTGCGGGATCGCCGGTGCGCTGGTGGCGATGGTGTGGGTGGTGCATCCGTTCATCGGCATCACCTACACGGTGCGCTCATTCGTGATCGTGGTGGTAGCGGGGCTGGGCAACATCGCTCCGGTGATGGTCTCGGGCGCCGCCCTGGGTGACGCCGAAAACCTCACCGGATTCTTGCTCGGCGCCGAGTACCAGACCGCGTTCGTGTTCCTGCTGCTGGTGGTGATCCTGCTGCTGCGCAGCTACCTGCTCAGCCGCCGCCGCCAGGTGCTGCGATGAGAGCGCGGCTGCTGGGTCCGTTGCTGGTGGCCGCGGCGGGCATCGCCGGGCCGTTTCTGGTGCCGCAGCTCCAGTCGCAGATGGCGGTGCTGTGGGTGATGGTGGTGCTGGCGCTGACGTGGGACATCGTCGGCGGCCAGATGGGCTACAACTCGTTCGGCAACATCGTCTTCTTCGGCGCCGGAATGTACGCCAGCGCGGTGGTGCAGCGAGGACTGTTCTTCAACGTGGGGGAGTACGCCAGCATCGCCGGCGGCGCGGCGGCGCGCCTGGAACCGATGCAGTACCTCGGCGGACTGGGTCTGGGGCTGGCCTGCGCGGCGCTGGTGGCGGTGCTGATCTCGCTGCCGCTGGGCGCCAGCATCCTGCGCCTGCGCGGCCACTACTTCGCCATCTGCACCCTGGGACTGGGGGTGGCGGCCGGTGAGATCGCCAGCGCGTGGGACTGGCTCGGCGCCGGCTCCGGACTGGTCACGGCGCTGTTCCCGGAAGAACTGGGCGATCGCAACCGCTTCTTCTGCTTCTACTTTCTGGCGCTGGCCGGCGTCTGCTTTTGCGTGCTGCGGCTGTTGTATCGGCGCCGCTTCGGGCTGCTGATCAATGCCATCCGCGACGACGAGGACAAGGCGGAGGCGATGGGCCTGCCGACCACCCGCGCCAAGGTGGTGGCCTGGTCGGTGGCGGCGTTCTTCCTGGCCCTGGCCGGCGGCGCCTACGGCAACTTCATCGGCTTCATCGACCCGCTCGACATCGCCTTCTCCGGTGCGACCTTCGGGGTGTGGATGATCCTGATGGCGATCATGGGCGGGCGCGGCACGCTGTGGGGGCCGGTGCTCGGGGCGATGGTGTTCCACGTCACCCAGGAGCTGTTCTGGACCTTCCTGCTCGGTTGGCACCGGGTCGCCATGGGCCTGCTGATCGTGGTGATCGTGACCTTCCTGCCGGACGGTATCCTGGGCTGGATCCGGGAACGGCGCGGCACCACGGCGCTGGCGGCGGGGCGGGGCGTATGAACGCCCTGTTGCAGGTCGACGGGGTCAGCAAGGCGTTCGGTGGCGTGACCGCCAACCGCGAGATCAGCCTGAGCGTCCCGACCGGCGCCGTGCACGGGCTGATCGGTCCCAACGGCTCCGGCAAGACCACGCTGTTCAACAGCATCGTCGGCCACCATCCGGTGGACCGGGGCACGGTCACCTTCGACGGCACCCGCATCGAGCGCATGAACGTGCCGTGCATCGCCCGCCTCGGCATGCTGCGCACGTTTCAGCAGACCCGGGTGTACGGCGCCATGAGCTGCCTCGAGAACATGCAGGTAAGCGCCCCGCACCGCACCGCACCGCGCACGGCGGCGTGCTGCTGCGCAGGGTGCCGGCCGCGGTGACCGAGCGGGCGGACGCGCTGCTGGAATTCGTCGGCCTCCTGGCCCTGCGTCACCAGCGCGCGGGCAGCCTTTCGTTCGGACAGCAGAAGCTGCTCGAATTCGCCATGGCCCTGATGTTCCGGCCCAAGATGCTGCTGCTCGACGAGCCGACGGCAGGCATCAATCCCACGCTGATAAACGGGATGATCGACCGGCTGGTCAGAGCCAACGCCGAGATGGGCGTGACCCTGCTGGTGATCGAGCACAACATGCGGGTGATCATGAATCTGGCCACCCACATCTACTGTCTGGCGCATGGCCGCCTGCTGGCCGCGGGCACGCCGGAAGAGGTGCGCAGCGACCCACGCGTCGTGGAAGCGTATCTTGGAGCGGATTGATGGGTCGCAAGGAGCCGGGCGGCGGCGTTTCCGGATACGGCGGCGGTGAGCTCGGCGCGGCCATCTCGGTGGAGCAGGTGGCGCGCGAGAGCGCGTCGCTATTGGAGCAGGGCGTGCCGCGCGAGCGGTTGGCGGAACTCGCCGCCGGCGACGACTTCATCAGCATCGACGGCCTGGTGGCCGGGTATGGCCGCATGGAGGTACTGCACGGTATCGACCTGCAGGTGGGACGCGGGCAGTCGCTGTGCCTGATCGGCCCCAACGGCGCCGGCAAGTCCACCGTGCTGCACGCAATCTACGGCCTGAACACCATCACCGGCGGCGCCATCCGCAAGCAAGGCCGCGACATCACTCGCATGCGCTCCGCCGACAAGCTCAGGCAGGCCGGCATCGCCTACATCCTGCAGGACAATTCGGTGTTCCCCGACATGACGGTGGAGGAGAACCTGCAGATGGGCGCCTTCCTGATGCGCGACAGTGCCGCCGTCCGAAGCGCCGTGGCCGCGGTGCTCGACCGCTATCCGCGCCTCGCCGAGCGCCGCACGCAGCCGGCACGGGTGCTGTCGGGCGGCGAGCGGCGCCTGCTGGAGATCTCGCGCGCGCTGGTGATGGACCCCGACGTGCTGCTGGTGGACGAGCCGTCGATCGGCCTGGAGCCGCGCTTCATCGACATGGTGTTCGAGATCCTCGTCGACCTGCGCGACCGCGAGCGCAAGACGATCATCATCGTCGAGCAGAACGCGCGCAAGGGTCTGCAGTTCGCGGACCTGGGCTACGTCCTGGTAGCCGGTAACCTGGCCCTGGCGGCGCGGGGCGACGAGCTGCTCGAAGACCCGCGCGTGGGCCGCCTGTTCCTCGGCGGGTAGCAGCGCCGGGCCGGCTCAGCCGGGAATCCAGCTGCTATTGGCAGTTCCACTTGCCCATAGACCGT
>JAKZWC010000195.1:0-4166 GCA_047515735.1 Spirochaetales bacterium
GGGCAGCAGGGGTCCCGGCTGCGGGATCTCGAGCTGGCAGCGGTCGGCCACCTCACGGGTGTTGTGCAACGCCTCCGGCACGCCGTCGAACAGGCGCTGCATCTCCGCCTCGTCCTTGAAGTAGAACTCCTGGCCGTCGAAGCGGAGCCGGTCGGTGTCGCTGAGTCGCTTGCCGGTTCCGACGCAGATCAGTACGTCCTGGGCGTGCGCGTCATCGCGCTCCGCATAGTGGACGTCGTTGGTGGCCACCAGCGGGATACCGGTGCGCCGCGCCATCTCGATCAGCGTGCGGTTGAGCGTCTCCTGCTCCTGCAGCCCATGGTTCTGCAGCTCCAGGTAGAAGTGGCCGGCGCCGAACAGATCGCGATACTGGACGGCAAGGTCGGTAGCCTCGTCGATGCGCTGCTCCCGCACCAGCGCGGGGATCTTCGCCGACAGGCACCCGGAGAACCCGATCAGACCGTCCGCGTGGGTCGCCAGCACCTCCTCGTCGATGCGCGGCCGGTAGTAGAACCCCTCCGTGTAGCCGATGGTGGAAAGCTGCATCAGGTTGCGGTAGCCGGTCTCGTTACGCGCCAGCAGGCCCATGTGGTAGCTGCGCTGGGCGGATCCGCCGCGAGCGCCGTTCCCCGGTCCCCGCTCGTGGCGCGAGCCGTGGCTGAGGTAGCACTCCGAGCCGATCAGCGGCGTCACGCCGCGTGCCCGGCACGCCTCGTAGAAGGTAACCGCCCCAAACATGGAACCGTGGTCGGTCAGCGCCAAGTGGCTCATGCCGCACGCCACCGCCTTGTTCACCAGGGTGTCGATGGAGGCCGCGCCGTCGAGCAGCGAGTAGTCGGAGTGGACGTGCAAGTGAACGAAGCCGGACATGGCTGTCGCCAGCACCTTAGTCCGGCAGTTTCGTACGCGTCCAGTGACCGGCCGGGCGGGCGGCAGCGGGACGGCGGCCGAGGAGTCTGTCGGATTGCGACAGACTCCTGACGGACGGATGGGATGGGCCAAAAGCGGCGCCGAGAGGCGACGGTCTTGGGGCGCTACTCACCGCGGCGTCGGTCGCTCGGGCGCCAGGGGAACTGCTCCCGGATGGCGGCCAGCTTGGCCGCCTCCACCGGATCGGCACGTACCCGAACGAGGTACTCGAGGAAGAACGCCAGCAGCATGGACAGCAGGAGTACGATCAGGGTCCCCACGACGCAGATCAGTGCCCGGCTCGGCCAGTGCTTGACTTCCGGTACCTCAACCGCTTCGAGCACCTGGAAGGTGCGCGAGGGGTCGGATTCCTCGATGCGCGCCAGTTCGTACTGCTCGCGCAGCAAGACGTAGATCTGCTCCTGGATCTCCAGATCGCGACGCAGGTTGAGGTGGTCGGCCGCCACGCCCGGCAGCTCGTCCTGCGGTATGGTCTGGGCGGAGAACGAGCGGAATCCGGTCTGCAACTCGTCGAGCACCTGGCGCACGATGTCGATCTGGCCCTGGAGCTGAACTACCGACGGGTCGCTGGCGGGGAGCGATTCTCGCAGCGACTGCATCTCCACCTCCTTGGACAGCAGCTCCCGCTTGTAGTCGGCGAGGAGCTGGGCCAACTCCCGGGACTGCTCCTGGAGGTCGATGATCCCGTACGCCCGGTGGAACGCCACCAGCCGGTCCTGGGCGGCCTGACGGTCGGTACCGACCACGGCCAACCGCTCCTCCAGGTGCTGCTTCTTCAGCACTACGGTTTCCATGGTCAGCGCATGGAAGCGCTGCTCCAAAAGCCCGAGGGTCCGCTTCAGCACGCGCGCCGCGAACTCCGCGTCGGTCTCCTCGTAGGAGATCGACAGCACGGCGGATTCCAGGTCGAACTCATACTTCAGCGACCGTTCGGCCATGGCGCGGGCGCGGGTACGCGGGTTGTCGGTAATCCCGTAGCGCGCCACGAAGTCGAACTCGTCGATGATCCGGTCGTGAATCGTGCGCCCGGCCAGCAGCTCCTGGGCCAGGGCGGCGCTGCTCCCTCCGCCGCCGACGCCTCCCAGCAGTTCTCCCAGGGAACCCGCCCGCTCGAGTGCCAGGTTCACGGCGGACAGCCGCGAAGACTCCCGCTCCAGGAGCAGCACCTTCGCCTCCGGCCGGTAGATGTCGGGAAGCAGGTTCCAGGGACTGGAAGGAGGCAGGTACATCGTCAGCAGCACGTAGGCGAAGATCAACAGCGCGCCGCAGGTCGTGCTGCCGGCGATCAGCCGCCAGCGCCTGACCAGCACGCCCACCAGATCGAGCAGTGAGACGGTGTCATCTTGCTCCGCTGCGTGCGACGGCGCGTCAGGCACGGACATGGGCAGGCGGCGCGGAAGGCATTGGCGGATGGCGCACGCTAACACTGTTGCCCCGCGCCGGGCAACTGAACGCGGATTCCACGGATTTCACCCAAGCGAACGGGTTTGTCGCTACACTAGCGGCCGCGCCATGAGTGCTGCCCGCAAGGCCCGGTATACCGAGTTGGCCGTCCTGCTCCACGGCTACGACCACGACTACTACGTCCTGGCACGGCCCAGGGTGAGCGATCAGGAGTACGATTGCCTGTTTGACGAGCTGCAGCGACTGGAGCGAGACCATCCGGAGTTGCGCCAGCCCGACTCGCCCACCGCCAGGGTGGGCTCGGACCTCAGCGTGGGGCTGCCCGAGGTAGCCCACACGGTGCCGGTTCTCAGCCTGAACAAGGCCTACACCGCGGCCGAGGTGCGCGCGTGGATGGAAAAGACCGGCACCGCCGCCGGCCTGCCGCTGAGCTTCACCGTCGAGGAAAAGATCGACGGCTCCGCCATTGTCCTCTATTACGAGGCGGGCAGGCTGGCGCGCGCGGTTACCCGCGGCAACGGTGCCGTGGGCAACGACGTCACAGCCAACGTACGCACCATCCGCACCGTGCCACTGCGCCTGCCGGAACCTCTCGACGTCGCGGTGCGCGGGGAGATTTTCCTGCCGTTGCCAGAGTTTGCCCGGCTCAACGCGGACCCCGCGGTGACCTACGCCAACCCACGCAACTTCGCCGCCGGCGCGGTCCGGCGCGTAAAGAGCCGCGACGTGGCCGCCATTCCGCTCCGGCTGCTTGCCTACGAGGGCACGTTTGCCACCGCCCCGCCCGCCGACCACGCTACCGCCATGGATCGGCTGCAATCCTTGGGCTTTCCCGTCAACCGCAGCAATCGGCTGTTGGTGCCGGCCGAGCTGCGAGAGGCCGAGCAGAGCCGCCATCCCGCGTGGACCGTGGCGACATTGGAGGAACTGCCGGCGGTGCTGCGGGATGCCGGCGAGCGGCGCGCGTCCCTCGACTACGAGATCGATGGCGTCGTGATCAAGGTCAACGCGCTGGCCGCCCGCGCCGCCATAGGGGTCACCGGACACCATCCGCGTTGGGCGCAGGCGTTCAAGTTCGACGCGCCGCAGGGGGAGACCACCGTGCAGGCGATCACCGCGCAGGTGGGACGCACCGGGCGCATCACGCCGGTGGCGCGCGTGGCCCCGGTTATGATCGCCGGCACCACCGTGGCCAACGTCACGCTGCACAACCAGGACTACGTCGACACCCTGGAGCTCGCCGTCGGTGACCGGGTCGCGGTGTCCAAGCGGGGCGACGTGATACCGGCCGTGGAGCGGGTGCTGGACAAGAACGAACCGGGCAACACCACCTGGCGTCTGCCGGACCGGTGCCCCACCTGTGGCACCATGCTGGAACCGATCGGAGCGCATCACTTCTGTCCCAACCAGCGCTGCCGCGATCAGGTGCGCGGCCGCATCCACTTCTTCGCGGCGCGCGGGCAGATGGACATCGACCACCTCGGAACCGAGACTCTCGACCGGCTGATCGACGCCGGCGTGCTCAAGGACGTGGACGACATCTTCAACTTCGACGTGGACCGCCTGCAGGAATGGGAGGGGTTCGGCGAGCGCAAGGTGGCGCTGCTCAAGGAGGGCATCGAACGCAGCCGTGGACGGCCCTTCCGGAGCGTGCTGCCCGCGCTGGGCATGCCGGAGATAGGCCCCAAGGCGACCGAGCTGCTGATCGACGCCGGCTACTACGATATCGATAGACTCCTGGAGGTGGCCAAGGCGGGCGACGCCGAGCCGCTGACCGCCATCGACGGCATCGGTGAAAAGACCGCCGCCGCCATCATCACGCAGCTTACGGA
>JAKZWC010000196.1:0-9859 GCA_047515735.1 Spirochaetales bacterium
CCTGGAGCCAGCCCTGCAGGTCGCTGCGCTGCATCAGCCGGCGCAGCGTGGCCGGCTCGACCGGACACCGGTACCAGTTGATTCGCAGACTGTTGCGCACCTCCGCCAGCGAACGTGGTTGCCCCGCACTTTGAGCCATACTCATCCGTCCTCCTTCCCCGGAGCCGGTCCGGTGGTCGATCCCATTTCTTAC
This sequence comes from Spirochaetales bacterium, assembly GCA_047515735.1. Taxonomy (GTDB): domain Bacteria; phylum Spirochaetota; class Spirochaetia; order SZUA-6; family Bin103; genus Bin103. Next base: position 194 of record JAKZWC010000196.1, read on the forward strand.
CACCGGTACGCCGTACTGTACAGGCAGCATACGCCACGCCGACGGCGACAGGGCGGGCATGCTATACTGCAACCGGTGCTTGGCGATGCCGGAACCTGAGCAGATCCTGCCGCTGTTCCCTCTCAACGTGGTGCTGTTTCCGCGCGCGCCGCTGCCGCTGCACATCTTCGAAGAGCGCTACAAGCAGATGGTGGCGGCGGTACTCGAAGGCGAGGGCCTGTTCGGGGTGATCTGCACCGATGGCGAGGGAGCCGCACGGACCGGCTGCTGCGCCAAGATCGTGAAGATCATCAATCGCTACGACGACGGCCGCATGGACATTTTGACGGTCGGTGTGCGGCGCTTCCGGATCGCTCGGGTGCTACGGGAAGAAGCCTATCTCCAGGCGCGGGTGCGCTACTTCGGGGACGACGCCGCGGGCGATCTCCCCGAGCTCGTCGACCGCTGCCTGCGGTTGTTCCATGACATCTACCAGAGCACGCCGGGCAATCTCCCCCGCGACGAACTGGAGCGCTCCTCGACCACCGTGGTCTCCTTTTACGTCGCCTTCTTCAGCGACCTCGCCCTGAAGCAGAAGCAGCGGCTGTTGGAGCTCACCAACCCGGAGGCGCGCCTGCGTCAGATCCACGCCGCGCTGCGGACGCGGCAACGCGAACGGCGCGAGCGTCTGGAACGCGCCCGGCTGGTCCAGGGCAACGGGCACATTCCCCCGGGCTGACCTAGCGACCGGCAGGTCCGGACGCGCTGCCTGCGGCTAGCCGTAGCTGGGCTGGTGCCGGCCCGACCCCACGCCGCGCGCTTCCAGCTCGTTGCGTGCCGGGACGGCCTTCAGCGCGCAGTTGTGTTGCGCCGGTCAGGCGCGCTACCCTGGCCGGCGGGGGGAGGGGAGCGGTGCTGGACCAGGTCCTGGCCGACCTGCGGGCCGATCCGCGCTTCATGGGCGCGGTCTACCATTGGCAGGTGCTGCCGGCGCAGAGTGCCCGTCCGGTGCCGTTTCCGTGCACCGTCGACGCCCGCCTGCGCGCCGCGTGCCGGCAGCGTGGAATCACCGAGCTCTACACCCATCAGGCGCACTGCTACGAGCGGGCGCGGGCCGGCTGCAACGTGGTGCTGGTCACTCCGACCGCATCGGGCAAGACGCTGGCCTACAATCTGCCGATCCTGCAGAGCTGTCTCGAGGATGGCGCCGCGACCGCGCTGTATCTGTTCCCGACCAAGGCACTTGCCCAGGATCAACGCCACGAGCTGGATGCAATGCTGGAAGCCGCCAATCTGCCGCTGCCGGTGTTCACCTTCGATGGCGACACTCCCGGCTCGCTGCGTACCACGGTGCGCGCCGAGGGCCGCTTGGTGATCACCAATCCCGACATGCTGCATGCCGGGGTGCTGCCCAATCACCCCAAGTGGGCTCGCTTCCTGCGCGCGTTGCGCTTCGTGGTGATCGACGAGCTGCACACCTACCGCGGCATCTTCGGCTCGCACCTGACCAACGTGGTACGCCGCCTGCGACGCGTGGCCGCGTTCTACGGTGCGCGCCCTCGATTCCTCTGCTGCTCGGCCACGATCGGCAATCCGCGGCAGCTCGCGCAGCGCATCCTGGAGCAGGAGGTGGAGCTGATCGACGACAACGGCGCGCCGGCCGGAGAGCGCCACTTCGTGCTCTACAACCCGCCGCTGGTGGACCGCACGCAGGGGATTCGCCGCAGCGTCGCGCTGGAGGCGCAGGCGGTCGCCACCCGCCTGCTGCTGCAGGGCGTCAAGACCATCGTCTTCGCGCGCTCGCGGGCACGTACCGAGCTGATCGCCTCGTACATCCGCGATGCCCTAGGCCGTGACCGCGACGACCGCGGCGGCGCGAGCGACGGGCATCCCGTCGAGGTGGCCTCCTATCGCGGCGGCTACCTGCCGCGGGAGCGGCGCGCCATCGAGCGCGGCCTGCGGGCCGGCGAGCTGGCCGGCGTGGTCTCCACCACCGCGCTGGAGCTGGGCATCGACATCGGGGGTCTGGACGCCTCGATCCTGGCCGGATTCCCCGGCACCATCGCGGGGAGTTGGCAACAGGCCGGCCGCGCGGGGCGCCGCACCGCCACCTCGCTGTCGCTGCTGATCGCGTCGGCGTCGCCGATCGACCAGTTCATCATCCGCCATCCGCAGTACTTCTTCGAGCGCTCTCCCGAGAGCGGCTGGGTCGATCCCGACAACATCTACGTACTGCTGGATCAGCTCAAGTGCGCGGTGTTCGAGCTCCCGTTCGCCGACACCGAGCTGGCCGCGGCCGAGGCTGACGTGGCGGCGCCGCAAGCCGCGCCGGAGCCGGCGTTCGGCCGCGAGGTAAGCGCCCTGTTGCGCCACCTGGAGCAGAGCGGGACCGTGCGCCACGCGGCCGCGCGCTGGTATTGGGCGGACCGTGCCTACCCGGCGGAGCACGTTTCCCTGCGCACCTCCACCGCGGCCAACGTGGTGATCGTCGAGCAGCGCGCCGGGACCCGGCAGGCGATCGGGGAGATGGACCTGCCCTCCGCCAAGACCCTGCTCCACGATGGAGCGATCTACCTGCACCGCGGCGTGCAGTTCATCGTCGACCGTCTCGACGTGGCCAACTGCCGCTGCTACGTGGAGCAGGCGGACGGTAACTATTTTACCGAGGCCGTCGTCAAGTCGGAGCTGAGGATTCTGCACCGCGACCTGGAGCGCGAGAGTGCCGGGCTGTTCCTGCTGCTGGGGGACATCCTGCTGCGGCGCCAGGCCACGAAGTTCAAGAAGCTGCGCTACCGCACGCACGAGAACCTCGGTTACGGGGACATCCACCTGCCGCCGGAGGAGATGCACACCCGGGCCCTGGTGCTGTGCTTCCCGCCGGACACCACCACCGGCGCCTGGCTGGCGCAGTGCGGTGAGGTGCAGCGGTCGTTCATCGTCGACCGGCTGGGGGTGCTGGTGCGCAACGTGGCGCCGGTGTTCCTGCTGTGCGATCCCCACGACCTGGGGGTGGCGACGCGGCTCCAGGATCCTGAGCTGGACTGCCCCGCAGTATACGTCTATGACGCCCATCCCGGCGGTTCCGGGCTGGCGGAGGGGCTGCATCAGCAGGTGGCACAGGTGCTGGCCGGCTGCCGCGAGCTGGTGGCCGCCTGCGAGTGCGTCGCGGGCTGCCCCTCCTGCATCGGGCCTCCGGCGGCGCACGCTCCGGCGGCGCACGCGCCGGGCGGTGGCGGGCCGGATAGGGGGATCGCCGTCGCCGGCAACAAGCAGGAGTTGCTGGCGGTGTTGCAGCTCCTGGCCCCGGCGCTTCCGGAAGAGCGGCATCGCAGCGAGGTTCAGCCCTGTGGCGCGGCGCTGCCGCCGGCCGGCGGCACAGGGGTCGCGGGCGGTGGCGCCGTGGACGGAGCTGGGCGAGCCGCGGCGCGTCGGCGGCTCGCGGCGCCGCACGGCGCGGTTCCAGGGGAGGGCGCGCCCGTGGCGGTCGCGCCGGGGCGCTCGTGAGCCGGTCACTGGGCGAGCGGCTCAGCGTCGCGGCCTCCGCGGGAGGCCTGGTGGCGGGCCCGCCGCTGCCCGCGGCGCCGGTGACGGCATCGCGGCTCGCCGGCCAGCTGGAGCACGGCGGCTGGCGCGCCGTGGCACCTTATGTGTACTGCCGCGACAGCGACGTCCCCAGCCCGCCGGGGTTCGCGGCGGACTGCCTGTACGACCATCTGTTGCCGGATGCGTGCGAGTTGCAGCAGTGCCTGTTCTGGGATACCGAGACCACCGGTCTGGCGGGGGCCGGCACCGTCATCTTCCTCGTGGGACTCGGCTGGCTGGAGGGGTCACGGCTGCGCTTTCACCAGGTGTTCCTGACCGATTTCCCCGGCGAGCGCGCATTCCTGGAATATATCCGCGCCATCATCTCCCGCTATGAAGTGTTCGTGTCCTACAACGGCAAGGCGTTCGACTCCACCATCCTCAAGACCCGGCTGGTGCTCTCCGGGATGACCATGGCGTTCGGCCACCAGCTCGACCTGCTGTACCTGGCACGGCGCTTCTGGCGGCGCATAACCGGCAACTGCCGCCTGGCCACCATCGAGCGGCAGGTGCTGGGACTGGAGCGCGCCGGCGACGTGCCCGGCTGGATGGTGCCGGAGATCTACTTCGACAGTCTGCGCCGCGGGGTGCTGGGAGAGTTGCCGGTGGTGTTCCGGCACAACGAGGCGGACGTTGTCACTCTGACGCGGCTGCTGGCGGTGGTCGGGGAGATCCTGAGGTGCGGGCCCGAGGAGGATCGTCCGGTGCCCGTCGATCTGACCGCCGTGGGGGCCTTTCTGCTGCAGCGCGGTGACGCCGCGGGCGGGGCGCTGCTGCGCCGGGCGTACGCCGACGGCGATGCGGAGGCGGGCCGGCTGCTGAGTCTGCAGCTCAAGCGCGACGGCGCCTGGTCCGACGCGATGGCCCTCTGGGAGGACCTGCGGCTGGTCCACGGCAGCTGCTTCGCGGCCGTGGAGTTGAGCAAGTTCCACGAGCATCGAGCGCGCGACCCGGCGGCGGCGCTGGACTGCATCGCGCCGTTTCGAGGCGATCCGACAGACCCGGATCTGGAGCACCGCGAGGCACGGCTGCGCGCCAAGCTGGAGCGCGCGCTGCGTGCCCGGCGCGAGGTAGCGGAACGGAACCGGGCGTGAGTCAGTCGCGGTAGTAGCAGATGCGGTAGCCGTTCCGCGTCACGAAGCCGAGGTCCTCGTAGAGCCGGATGGCCATGGTGTTGTCCAGTTTGACGAACAGCGCTGCCGACTTGCCGGCGGCGAACAGGTCCCGCAACAACGCGCTCAGCACGGCGCCGCCGTAGCCGCGCCGGCGGCGCGCCGCCTCGGTAAACACGCCGCCGATCTGATCCACCGCGAAGCCGCGGGCATTGGTGCCTGCCTTGGCTACCGGGTGTCCGTGGATGGTCCCGAAGTAGATCAGCTCTCGCTGCAGGCTGCGGCGCAGCAGGCTCCGGCTCAGCTCAGCGTCGAAGCGGCTGGCGTCCAGGATCACTTCTTCCAGCTCGTACGCGCGTTGCAGCTCGAACAGCCTGCGCGCGTCGCGCGGCCGGGCGCGGTGAATCCGCAGCTCGGGGGGCAGCAGCGGGGGCCGGAAGCCGGCGGCGTCTACCGTCATCAAGCGGTAGTCGACCATGGCGTAGCCGCGTCCGAGCAACTCCTGAACCCGCAGTACGTCGCTGCGCGTGCCCATGACAGATTGCGGGGTGCGGCAGAAGCGCCGGATCAGCGGTCGCAGCGCAGGCGGCAGCGGGCGTCCGTTACGCAGCGCCGGGAGCACCAGGCCGTTCCGCGTCACCAGCACGGCGGAGGGATGCTCGGCCTCGCCCTGTTCCAGTACGATGGTCCATGATCGGCGCTGCCAGCGCTGCCACCAGCCGCTTCCGGTCAGGCGTGCGCTGAACGGCACGTAGGCCCATTCGCGCCGGCGCAGGCTGCGCACCACCAGTTCCAGGTCGGCGTCCTCTGCGTAGCGCCAGGCGCTCATGGCGCCGCGGCGGTGGCAACGGCGGCGGTCGGCGTGACGATACCGAAGTCGAGCGGCAACCGGCCGGTGGCCCGGAAATCGCCGGCGAGCACCGCAAAGCCGGCCTCGAACGAGGCAGCGCTGGTACCATACACGGCGATCGCGGTGCGCACCCACGGCACCCGGCGCAGATACACGGGCGTGAGCGCGGATACCACGATGAGGCGTCCGGCCAGCGGTTCCAGCCGCTCCAGGATCTCCAGGCTGTTGTAGTTGGCCAGCTCGAAGATCACCGTGTCGTAGCGGCGGGCGCGGGATGGGATCAGGCTGAGATGCGGTTCCCTGGCGAAGTAGAACGGTGAATACGGCATGGTCGCGACGTGGGCTTCCGGATAGCGGCGGATACCCGCGTCGACGAACGCCTGGTGCTGGCCCACCAGCAACATGCGGTCAAGCTCCTCCGCCAGCGGCAGGGTGCCGCCGTCGCGGATCACCGTGACCGCACGCGCGGCTGCGGCGAAGAAGAACGCCGGCGCTCCCGGCGCCGGCACCAGCTCCTCCGGTCGCTCGCCGGTCGGTCCCAGCGGCGCCGGGGGAGTCGCGGTCACGGCGAGCCGCTTGCCCTCCAGCACGCGTTGCGCCGCTTCCAGAACCCGGCGTCGGAAGCCGGCGTCATCGCGCATGCGCTGCCGCACCAGCTCCCAGGCACGCCGTTGCCAGTCCGGCGTATGCGCGATCATCACCAGATCGTTGCCGGCGTTCAGCGCCGCCACCGCCGCCTGCGCCGGCGACCCGGCGGCTTCGACCGCGCCGTACATTTCCAGGTCGTCCGTAATCACGATCCCTGCGAATCCCAGCCGCTCGCGCAGCAGATCGCGTACGAACAACGGCGAAAACGACGCCGAATCATCATTCCCCGTGATCTCGGGGAAGGCAAGGTGGCCGGTCATGATCGCCGGCAGTCCCTCCCGAGCCAGGAACCGGTAGGGAACCAGCTCGCGCTGCCAGAGCAGCTCCAGGTCGGCGCCGACCCTGGGCAGGACCAGGTGGGAATCGCGGTCGGCTGCGCCGTGGCCGGGGAAGTGCTTGGCGGTAGCCATGACACCGGCGCTCTGGAGCCCGCGGAAGTAGGCCACCGCCAACAGCCCGGTCTGCACCGGATCGGAGCTGAAGGCGCGCGGCCCGATCACCGCGGCGTCGGGATCGGAGTACACGTCGACGGTCGGCGCGAAATTCATGTTGATGCCGAGCGCGGCCAGCTCGGCGCCGAGGTAACGGCCGGTCTGGAAGGCGTCCGCGGCGAGCCCGGTGGCACCGAGGGCAAGATTGCCCGGAGTCTGCGAAGCGGCATGCTTGATATGGCGGATCCAGCCTCCTTCCTGATCGGTGGCGATGAGCAACGGGATCTGCCGCGGCTGCCGGCGCGCCGTCTCCTGGAGCGCCGCCGTGGTCGCGGCGAGCTGTCTCAGACTCGCCACGTTGCGCGGAAAGATCTTGACGCCGCCGAGGCTGCGCTTCTCGATCCAGCCTCTCAGGTAGGGCGGAATGTCGGTGGCCGGGTAGCCGAGCATGAATACCTGTCCCAGGAGCTCGTCGTCGCTCATCGCGGACGCCAGGGCGCGCATCGCCGCGGGGGTAGAGAGCGCTTCCCAGAAGGTCGAAGGCGCAGTTTCGGCGTCGCGAACTACGGCGGCCGCGCGCTCCTGCGCCAGGGCCGGTATCGGGCCGGCCCAGCAGGCGACGGCAAGCAACAGCGCGGCAGCGAGCGGCCGGCGCACGGCGCGCGGTGTAACGGCGGGGCGAGGCTGCCCGCGCCGGCTGCGGTTCATCGCGAGTAGGTCCACGCGAAACAGGCGTAGCGGTTCTCTTCCAGCTCCCGCGCCAGCCGCGCTTCGGCCGCGGACAACTCAGACCGGCGTACCTGCAGACGGGTCGCGGCGGCCGTCGCCAGCAGTTGCAGCGCCTCTTCATAGGTGCGGCGGGAAGCGGTCTCCTGCGCCACCGAGGTGGCGGCGCCGGCCGGCCTCCCCGATACCGCCGCGGGGCGCGCACGGAGGTAGCGCGCAATCCGGGTGTAGGCGGCGGACAGAGGTATGGTGCCGTGCTGCAGCGCCGCGTGGCGGGTCGTAGTCTGGGCGCTGCCCACCAGTTTCTTCTGGCCGGCGGTGATCTCGTACTCTGCGGTGGACCGGTAACAGTCGGGATCGGGCTCATCCGGCGGGGTTCCCGCGGCCCCCGGCTGGATCGCACCCTGCACGCCGAGTGCCGGCAGCAGGCGCAGCAGAATCGCTGCCGAGGCGCGGTACGCGGCGCGCTTGCTGAACGGCTGCAAGTGGCGGCGGCCGAGGACCACGGCGTAGGTAACCTCGTCGTCGTGCAACACCGCGCGTCCGCCCGTGGGCCGGCGTACGACTCCCACCCCGTCCCGCCGGCGCAATCCTTCATCGCCCAAGTCGCCGGCCGACTGAAACCGGCCCAGCGACAGGCATGGCGGGGCGAATCCGTACAACCGCAGCACCGGATCACCGCCGTCGTCCATGCAGCGCAGCAAGGCCTCGTCCACCGCCATGTTGCGCGGCCCGGACTGGCGTGGATCAACCAGCAGCCGAAAGGAAAGATGCGGTATGGGTAACATCGCCGTGGGACCGGGAGATCACCGCGTCGTCAAGGCCCCTTGCCACGAGGCCGGAGTCATGCAGCCGGTTAGGCACCGCGGCATCGTTCTTGTCCCGTACCTGAACCATGCCTGCCGACGCCCCGGCGTGACGCCAGCGTCCTGCCATGATAGTGTATCGGAACATGCATGCTGTGCAACCTTACGCCCTGCTCACAGCGCTGATCATGGCGCTGATTCCGGCTGTGCTTGCGCTCGCACAAGACGAGCAAGCCGACGCCGGCCATCTGACTCACGAACTCTGCCCTGAACGGGACTGCGGCCCCTCCGTGGTGCGTTTTGTGGAGGCTTTCCGGAGTGGCGACAGGAGTGACTTGGCGCGCCTCATCGACTTTCCCGTGTTTCGCGGATATCCGGTCGTCGCACCAATTCAGCACGACGAATTCGGCGCGCGATTCGACGATCTGTTCGACCAGGAATTGGCGGAATTCATTTTCGAATCCGATCTCGACGATTGGGAGATCGGCGGCTGGCGCGGGGTTCTGCTGCGCGGGCCGAGAGGCATCCATGTCTGGTTGCATCACGACGGCTCATTGCGCGGTGTATACGGCGGTTGGAGACCCGCATGGATCGCGGAGTGGCACCGCCTCATCGAGTTGGAGCGGAGTCAGCTACACCCCAGTTTGCACGAGTACGCACGACCGATACTGGACTGGGAGACGGAGAGTCACCGCATCCGCATCGACAGTCTGGCCGGTGGCAGTTACCGCTACGCTTCCTGGAAGGTCGGCGCACCTCGTAGACGTAAGCCGAATCTGCTACTTCACGACGGCAGACTGTTCGGTCACGGAGGCTGCGGCAATCACCAGTACGACTTTGCAACCGGCGAGTATTTGTATCAGGTGATGATACATAGTTGTGACGGCAGTACCACGCCGGGAGAGCTGTTCGTCTATCGGCTCCCGGGAGGTAACGCGGCACCGTCCTTCGGAGCGCCGCCCCCGGACGACTACGAGCTGCTGCGCCGGGAACCATTCATCAGGACCCCGAACATCCTCGAAGAACTGGCAATCGGAGCCCGCCGCAGAACCGAATAGGAATTCATCGGCGCCACCCACTGTCCCCAGCTTGGCCGACTACCAGTGGCAGATCTTCAAGAACAGGGCAGGTGTTCCGCGGCGTATTGGCAGCTTCAGGATCGAGTGTGCGTGCCGGTTGTCGCCGGATATCTGACAACAATTCCTGCCGGTTCGGCCGCCCCGGTGCCGAGTGTGATGATGCCGTCCGGTGTGATGACTTCATGACAACTTGCTCTCGGCCTCTGCCAAGCATCTCGCCGCGCTGACCAGTCCAGGAAGCGGTCGCGAAAATAACGATCAAGCCGCAGATCGTGCAGGTCCTCGAGCGAACTGCCGAATACCGGCCGCTCAACATGCGCGCCAACTGCTCGGCCGGAATCAGACGCCGGTGGCTGCCGACGCGTTGCAGAAAGCGGCCGTCGCTGGTCTGATGCAACTCGTGGGGCGATCGCGGGATCTCGACGATCATGCACAGTGTTGGCTGTTCTTCTG
>JAKZWC010000197.1:0-8401 GCA_047515735.1 Spirochaetales bacterium
GGCAAGGTCGGCGATGCGCGGCGAGACCTCCATGACGTTCATGCCGCTCTTGAGGAGAAAGGCGTGTCGCTGGTTACCTGGCAGCGGGAGTCATTCGCCTTCGCCGCTATCGCCGTCTACGCGTCCAGGATCGGGGCAGACTGCCCGACGCAGGAGCTCCCGGACTGCTCGTCCCACCGGCGGCGGCCCGGCCACAGCTCGATGCGGACGTGCCGCCAAGACCGCGAGACGACCTCCCGCCACCGGGACATGCACCTTGCGGGACCGACGGAACGGGAGCCGGTGGTGGGATGGGTCGCGCCGACCCCCGGTCCACAACCGCCCTTGAAGCGCTTCCACGACGCCGTACCCTCGAGGCCACCCGTGGCGGTCGCGATGCCACCCAGATTGCTGACGAGGTAATTGCCACCTCGCCGACGCCCGATCACGTCGTGCGTACGGTCACCGAGAACAACCGCAGGCTCAACGTCACCGACCAGGGGTACGAGCGCGAGTAGATGCCCGACTAACGAGTCAGGTAAAGTAAGGAACGCGAGTACTGTCTCCGTACAGCGAGGCCGGCGCGTGTACAACTCGGTTGGAGCCTCAGACGGCCTACAATAACGAACCACCGGACAGAACCTCACGTGTGCCCACTCACGCGGGAGTGATTGAGGAAAAGGTATGCGAATCGAGTATTTTGAGTTGCGGAATTTTCGATTGTTTCGCCGTGCCAAGTGGAGCAAGCTGCCACCGTTCACCGTAATCGTCGGTGCGAACGGAACTGGGAAGTCAACCTTCTTTGATGCGTTGAGCTTTCTCAAGGAGTGTTTGACGGAAAACGTGTCCCAGGCCGTGGCCCGACGAGGGGGCCTCCGCGAGCTGGTCAGCCGCGGTGAAGACGGGCCTGTCGGAATCACCGTGAAGTTTCGGGAAAGTGGCGGCCGTTTGGCGACATACTTGCTGGAGATAGCCAATCGTGATGGACGACCGATAGTCGCTCGGGAGATTCTGCGTTATACACGCAGACACGGCAGGGCTGGTCGTCCTTGGCACTTCCTTGATTTCTCCATGGGCCGCGGTACTGCGATAACTAACGAGGCCGCCTATGGACAGGAGGGGGCTACGGAACAACGGGAGGAGCGCGTACTGGATGATCCCAGCACGTTGGCGATCAAGGGTCTCGGCCAGTTTCGTGAGTTCCCGGTCGTATCCGAGTTTCGCGGCCTTTTGGAGAACTGGCACATTTCCGACTTTCAGATCAGCTCTGCCCGGCAAAGCAGCGACGCGGGACTCTCGGAACATCTGTCGACACGCGGCGACGACGTCGCTCAGGCCGCGGCCTATTTGTATGAACAGCACCCCGATCGATTCCAACGTGTCTTGGAAGTCCTGCGCCAACGTGTTCCGGGGGTTACCCGCGTAGAAGCCAGAGCGACCGAGGATGGACGCCTTGTCTTGCGGTTTCAAGATGGCAGCTTTCAGGATCCGTTCATTGCTCGTTACGTTTCTGATGGCACAATAAAGATGTTCGCCTACTTGATCCTTCTGCACGACCCGAAGCCACATCCGGTATTGGCCGTGGAGGAGCCCGAGAACCAGCTCTATCCACGATTGCTGAGTGAACTAGTGGAAGAGTTCCGCGACTATGCACGTCGTGGCGGCCAAGTGTTCGTCTCCACTCACTCTCCTGAGTTCATCAACGGTGCAAGTCTCGAAGAAATCTACTGGCTGGAAAAGAAAAATGGCTTCGCCACCGTCCAGCGGGCTGCTGATCGTGACGTGCTTCGCCGGTTGATCGACGAAGGAGATCGTCCAGGGGAACTCTGGAAACAGGGTCTGTTCGTAGGAGCGGATCCACATTGAGCCGAGTCGTCTTCCTGTTGGAGGAGTATTCCATGGCCGTCCTGCTTGCAGGTCTATTGCCCCGTATCTATCCGGAGCTACCGTTTCTTTGAGAAAAGCATTCCCCGTAAGCTCAGGGCATGGCAAGAGCCCGGCGTTAGATTCGTGATCGTTCGCGACAAGGACGAGGGTGACTGTCGGCGGGTGAAAGCCGCGTTGTATTCACTGTGCTAGGCGGGTCGTCGCGAAGACAGCCTCGTCCGTATCGCTTGCCACGAGTTGGAAGCGTGGTATTTGGGTGATACGCAAGCTCTCGCTAATGCCTTCGGAAATGAATTGCTGCGTGGGCTGGGCCGTAAGGCCAGGTTTCGTGATCCTGACACCGTATCGCGGCCGTCGGACGCGATACGTAAATTGGTGCCGGAGTTCCAAAAGGTATCGGGGGCGCGACTGATGGCCCAGCATCTGTCGCGCGCTGGCAACCGCTCGCGGAGTTACCAAGTGCTGCTGGAAGGCGTTGCTGCCATCGGCGGATTCCAGAGATAGACGAGCGTCTGCTACCGAGATCAGCAATCGGTCCAAGGAATTGCAGATGGAATAAGTGAAAGGAGGAGGGGCGTGCACATAGCGTTGCGGTTACCAGGTGCTGGGAGGCATCGACACGCTTGGCGGGCCGGCTTTGCCGCCGGAGCCGCCGGTCGAGGAGCGCTCCGGAACTTGGTCGTGTACCACCTGCGGCAACGAGTACGACCCCGCCTACGGCGACCCGCTCGAGGAGGTCGCACCCGGCACCGCGTTCGCGGCACTACCCCCTCGCTGGCGCTGCCCGGTATGCGACAGCCCGCCCGCCGACTACCAACCGCTGCCGCGCGCCGCCCCGGAACCGACCGCGAATCGCTGAGCCGTCTTGCGCTGCGGACGCAGACCCCTGGTGATCGAGCCCCCGGGGCGCGACGGCCCGGCGACGACCTCAGCACTCCGCCGGCGGATGGGCGGAATCCGAAGGTCGAGGCTCTCCAGTCCGCACGTTCGCCGCAGCCTGGATGTCCGTCTGTGAGAAGTCATCGCCCTTGAACAGGAGTGGCGCCGCCAAGTGCTTGGCCAGGGCGTAGGAAAAGCAGTCGCCGTAGTTCAGTGCGGCTGAGTGACCCGTTCCCTTTCCATACCTGCGATAGGCGTCGAAAGCAAGGTCGGCGATACGCGGCGAGACCTCCATGACGATCATGCCGCTCTTGAGCAGAAAGGCATCCAGCGCCAGGACGGCGCTGTCACCCGATCGAGCAAACAGCACGATGCGGGTCTCAAGCAGATTCGCAACGCTGACATAGGTGGCGGTCGCCGCCTCGATCAGTTGATTGAACCGGCGGCGTTCAGGCTCATCGCCCATGATTGCCACGAGCGCCGACGTGTCGACCACCATCACGCCGGGAGACCACGCTCGTCATAGCCGATGATCTGGTCGGCGCTCCGCTGATCGCGGCGCGGGAGATTGGCGCAATGCAGGGCGATGTGGTCCAATTCGTCGGCCAAGCGGGTTCCACCCCGAGTCTTTTCCACCTGCGCCAGCCGGTCCTGTATGGCCCGCTTGACGGCTTTGGTGAGAGACTCGCCGGTCAGGCTCGCGAGCCGTTTCGCCAGAGCGTGCGTGTCGGCATCCTTGATGTTCAGTGGCATCCCAAACGTCCTCCACTATGGATCTTATGGAGGAATGCAGGAGCCATCAACCCGTGCGAGCTGTCATTACCGCTGCTGATATCGGGCAGCGGAGCAGAGCAAGCAGGTCGCCACCCCGATCAGTTCCCGGTGGAGTTGTAGTGGCGGGCCGACAGTTCGGCTGCGGGTAGCGGGCGGGCTCCAGGGAGAGGCGCATTACTACCGCAGTCAGCTTCCCGTGGAGTTGTAGTGGCGAGCCGCCATAGCCGCTACCGGTGGCGTTGGTCTCCCCGTAGTAGCCATGTGCCACCGATCAACTCCCTGTTGAGTTGTAGTGGCGGGCCGCCATTACCGTTGCCGGTATCGCGCAGGTGGAGCAGAGCAGGTACATCGCCACCCTTTCAACTTCCTGTAGAGTTGTAGTGGCGGACGCCGAGGCGCCAGAGGAGGAGGGCGGCGAGCAGGAACAGGGGGGCGGCGGCGGGGGCGGCCCAGCCGAACCAGGGCGGCGTGCCGAGGGGGTCGGGGCGGCCGAGAAGGGCCGCCACCGGGAAGTAGGTGACGGTGCCGATCGGCACGATGTAGAACAGGAAGCGGCGCAGGAAGCGGCGGTAGACGGTGACGGGGTAGCTGCCGGCGTCCACCGCGCCGTTGGTGACGATGGCGAACAGCTCCAGCGACTGCACGGTCCAGAACGTGATCGCCGCGGTGGCGACGAACACGCCCAGGAACAGCACGGTGACGGCCGCCACCGTCTCCGCCAGCAGCAGCACCCGCAGCGGACTCCAGGGAATCGCCGCGCTGGCCAGTCCCCAGGTCAGGATGACGGCCGCCTGCAGCCAGCGGCCCAGCCGGGCGAAGGCGAATTCCGCCCCCGCCACCTGCAGCACGGTGTGGCGCGGCCGCAGCAGCAGCCGGTCGAACTCGCCGCGGCGGACCTGGTCGGAGAACAGGTCGAAGCCGCGGCCCACTATCTCGGACATCGAAAAGCCGAGCATGACCAGCCCGTAGAGGATGGCAACCTCCGGCAGCTCCCAGCCGCGGATGTTGCCGAAACGGTGCACCAGCGCCCAGACGCCCACGAACTCGACCGTGGTGATCAGCAGGGTGCCGATCATCTGCAGCGCGAACGCCCCCGGGTACTGCAGCTGGGCGCGCACCTGGGCGGAGACGTAGCGCAGGTAGAGCCCGGCGTCGTTGCGCGGCGACCAGCCGGCTGCGGGCTCGTGCCGGGAGCGGTCAGCCGCCAAGGATCACCACTCGGCGCAGGCCGCGCGCGAGCAGCAGCCGGCCCAGCAGCACCAGCGCCACCAGCCAGCCCAGTTGCAGGCCCAGGCGCAGCAGCGCCTCCGCGCCCGCGAGGTGGCCCACGTAGATGCGGAACGGAACGTCCATCAACCCGGCGAACGGCAGGTAGCCGAGCACGGTCGCCAGTCCATCCGGCAGCAGCGGCAGCGGCACCACCATGCCGCCGCCGAACCAGATGATCGACGGCAGGATGTAGCGCGCGCCCTCGGAGGAGATGGTCCAGAACATCAGGCTCACCAGCACCGCGGTGACCGCGACTCCCAGCAGCAGCGCCAGCGCGGTGGCGAGCAGGTAAAGACCCGCGGCCTCCACGCCGGCCGGGGCGCCCAGCGCCCACTCCCCCAGCCCCACCAGCGGCAGGACTCCTACCGCCACCACCAGCATCAGCAGGCAGCGCGGGGCGGTCATCGCCAGCCGCCACGCCACCATGCGCCAGAACCAGTAGGAGTACAGGTCGATGGGCCGCAGCAGCTCGCCGGCCACCGAGCCGGTGCGCACGCTGTCGGCCAGCTCGTGGTCGAGACGGAACGGGAACAGCCCCAGCAGCGCCTGGCCCAGCCACACGTACCGGACCACGTGGGCGAAGCTGAAGTCGGTGGCGTCGGCGGGCCCCGACTGGTAGAACGCGGCCAGCACCATCAGCCGGATCAGGCCCCAGTAGAGCTGGGTGCCGAAGCCGGCGACGGCGGCCATCCGGTACTGCAGGGTCTCGCGCCAGCGCGCCCGCAGCACGCCGCGGTAGGGCGCCAGGCGCGTCGCGAGCGTCACCGCTCCTCCAGCTTCAGGTCGCGATACAGGCGCGCCACCAGCTCGTCGATCGGCTGCGGCTCGATGTACAGGTCGCGCACGTCGTTGGCGCGCGCCACCTCCTCGACCAGGCGCGGCGTGGGGATGCGCGCGGGATCGTAACGCAGCACCACCCGGCGCCCCACGACGGACACCACCGTGGCCGAAGAGGTTGCGAAGTCGCGCACCTCGTGCTCCAGGTCCACCGTCAGGATGCGTTCGCGATCGACTCCCGCGCGCAGTTCGGCCACCGAGCCGTCGAACAGGATCGAGCCGGCGCCGATCACCAGCACGCGCGGGCACAGCGCCTCCACGTCGTCCAGATCGTGGGTGGTGAGGATGGTGGTGACGCCCCGGCGGTGCAGCCGGCGGATGATGTCGCGCACCGCCAGCTTGGCCACCGCGTCCAGGCCGATGGTGGGCTCGTCCAGGAACAGCAGCCGCGGGCGGTGCAGCAGCGCGGCGGCCAGCTCGCAGCGCATGCGCTGCCCCAGGCTGAGCTGCCGCACCGGCACCGCCAGCAGCGGGGCGATGGCCAGCATCTCCACCAGCTCGTCGCGGGTCGCGCGGTAGGCGGCGGGCTGCAGCCGATAGATGTCGCGCAGCAGATCGAACGACTCGATCACCGGCAGGTCCCACCAGAGCTGGCTGCGCTGGCCGAACACCACGCCGATGGTGGCCACGTGGGCCACGCGCTCGCGCCACGGGACGCGGCCGGCCACCAGGCAGCGGCCGGCGTCGGGCACCAGGATGCCGGACAGGATCTTGACCGTGGTGCTCTTGCCGGCGCCGTTGGGGCCGATGTAGCCCACCAGCTCGCCGGCGCCAATGCGGAACGACACCCCGTCAAGGGCGGTCACCAGCTTGCGGCGGGCCAACAACCCGCCTAGCGCGCGGCCGCGGCCGGTACCGGAATCGCCGGCGGCAACGCGGAAGCGCTTGGTCAGACCGGCAACGTCGATCAGCGGAGCGCCGGCCCCGGCGGACGACCCGCCGGGCTCTGCCTCGGACGGCGCAGTCATGGTGTCGGGCGGTAACGGAGCGACGGCGGCGGGCTCATGCGCGAGGCGCCGAATCTAAGGCATCCAGCCCATCGCCGTCAATAAGTGGTCACGACGACGACGACCATGACGACGACAAACACGACACGACGGTTACGATCGGCATGGGCGCACGGGCCGACACCCCGACGAGCCGGCGGATGGGTGCTGGAACCAGGCACCAAGATGCGGTATGTTGTAGTCATCTTAGCGACACGACCTATTCGCTGAACGTCCGGGCGCAGACCGAAGGAAAGCCCTCCAGGCATCGGCGTAAAGTGGCAAAACGCACCGAGTCCCGGGAGGGCGAAGGCAATGAATAACAGTTTGACTACGGCTCGGGGGGAGTCCCGCGACCTGCAGCGGGAGTTGCGTCGGTATCGGGCGCCATCGGTGCCCAGAAGCGTCGGCCAGATCATCACCTCCCTCGTTCCCTACCTCGTCGGCCTCGTCGCCATGGGCGCTATTTCGCAGGTCTCGTACCTGCTGAGTCTGCTCCTCGCGCTGCCGACGGCCGGCTTTCTGATTCGCGTGTTCATCATCTTTCACGACGCCGGGCACGGGTCGTTCTTTCGCCGCAGCCGCTGGAACCGGGCCATCGGCTACTTGGCGGGCATCCTCACCTTTACGCCGTTTCAGCACTGGACCCACGAGCATGCCATGCACCATGCCACCGCCGGCGACCTGGACCGGCGCGACCTGGGCGACGTGTGGACCATGACCGTGCAGGAGTTCATCGCCGCGCCGCGGCGCCTGCGGCTGGGGTACCGGATATTCCGCAACCCATTCGTGCTGTTCTTCCTGGTGGCTCCGATCGGCTTCCTGCTCAACCACCGGTTTCCGCTCAAGCGCATCAGCAACCGCGCCAAGTGGGCCATCGTGTGGACCAACCTCGGCGTGGCGTTGTTCGTGGTGGCCATGTCGCTGCCGTACGGGTTCGTCAACTTCGCCCTGGTGTTCACACCGGTGTTCCTGATCGCGTCCATGGTCGGAACCTGGCTGTTCTACGTCCAGCACCAGTTCGAGGGGGTGTACTGGCGTCGCCACGAGGGCTGGGACTTCGGCGCCGCGGCGCTCAGCGGATCGTCCTACTTGGCGCTGCCGCGAGTGCTGCAGTGGTTCACCGGCAACATCGGCTTTCACCACATCCATCACCTGGATCCGAGTATCCCCAACTACCACCTGGAGCGCGCCCATCGGGAGCTGCCGCTGTTGCGCCAGGTTCCGGTCCTGCGCATGCGCGATACCGTGCGCTGTCTCTCCATGAGGCTGTACGACGAGACCACTCGGCAGATGGTCACCTTCCGCGAAGGCCTGCGGCGCGCCCGCCAGCTTCAGGCGCAGGCGGCTCCGGCGTAGCGCCTTCGCAGGCCCCGTAGGCCGGCGTTGCTGGCCGGAGTGGAGACGACCGGGTAACATGGGGCCATGGTCCGGGTCAGGACCGGCATCGACTTGGTGGTGATCGAGCAGTTCGCCGGTTCGCTGCAGCGCGGCGGGGAGGCGTTCCTGCGCCGCCTGTTCCATCCGCCGGAGGCGCAAGGGGCCTCCACGGAACGGCTGGCCGCGATCTTCGCCGCCAAGGAGGCGGCGTTCAAGGCGCTGGAGCTGCCGGCGGGCAACTGGCTGGTGCTGGAGATCCGTCACACCGTGGCGGGCCGACCTTGGATCCGGTTCGATTCGGGATATGATGCCGCTCACATAGTGAGCTGTGATCTGAGTATCACCCACGCTGATGGCTACGCCGTGGCGTCGGTGGTCGCACTGCTGAGCCATGCTGCCGACGATCATCC
>JAKZWC010000198.1:0-5271 GCA_047515735.1 Spirochaetales bacterium
GTACGGGACGGTGCTGTACGACGACCTGATGGGAAAGTACCGCATGTGGTACATGGGCCGCATGGGACCGCACTGGCGTTTCCCCGTGGGCAACTACCAGATCCCGGGCCTGTACATCCCGCGCACCGACGAACGTCCCTACCACTGCAACGGCGTCACGCATGACCGTCACGGCAGGGCCCTGCAGACCAACGACCGCGGCGACCTTACCCTTTACGCGGACAGTGACGACGGCCTGGCCTGGGTCAAGCCCGACCTCGGCATCTTCACCTTCAACGGCGACCCCGACAACAACATCGTGTGGGACCTGCACGGTGCCTCGGTGTTCATCGACCGCGCGGAACCGGACGCGGAGAAGCGCTACAAGGCGATCGGCTTTTGCCGCCGCTACCGGGGCATCTTCCTGCTCACCTCAGCCGACGGCATCCGTTGGGACGACCGCCACCACCTCGAGCCGGTGGCGGATCGCAGCAACGAGGGCGCCTTCAACGTCACCTGGGACTCCCGCGATCAGGTGTATCGCGCCTACTCGATCGAACGCACCGGCGACCGCGATGAGCGCCGTGTCATCTGCTACACCGAGAGCCCGGCACTGGAGGGACCCTGGAAGGAGTCGTGCCCGGTGCTGGAGCCGACGAGCTGGGACGATGCGGTGGCCTGGCGCCGCTACGGCGCGCTGCGTGCCGAGTACTACGACCTGTCCGCGTTCCGCTACCACAACGTCCATCTCGGCCTGGTGGGAGCGCTGTACGTACGCGCGGAGAAGATCCCCAACGAGAAAGAACCAGATGCCCTGCGACGGGCCGATCGACGCGCAACTGGTGTACAGCCGCGACGGGCTGAGCTGGTCCCACGCCGACCGCGAGCGCACCCCCGTGATTCCGCGCGGCGCGGGTGACGCCTTCGACCGCGGCATGATCATCGGCACCGCCAAGGAGCCGGTCATCGAAGGCGATGCGATCCACTGGTACTACACCGGCTGCGAGCACGGCCACGGCGAGACCGACCTGGAGAAGCGCGTCAAGTACCTGGCCCGCGCCACCTGGCGCCGCGACCGCTTCGTCGCCCTGCACGCCGCCGATACCGGGGTGGTCACCACCAAGCCGGTATCGGTGCCGCCGGGAGCGCGCGGGCTGACCGTGAACGCGGACGCGGCCGGCGGGCAGGCGGTGGTGGAACTGTGCGCACCGGACGGCACGGTGCTGGAAGGGTTCTCGCACCGGCAATGCGTGCCGCTGCGGGGAGACGAGCTGGACTGGCGGGTTAGCTGGAACGGCGCCGACCTTTCCGCCGTGGGCGGCGCGGTGCAGATCCGCTTCCTGCTGACGCGCAGCCGGCTCTACAGCTACCGGTGGAGTTAACCGCCGCCGTCGGCGCTCCTGCGCGCCATCTCCCTGCGTACCCGCTCGACGTCCTGCTCGCGCCCCCGCCGCCGCCAGATGGCCAGCGCCTCGTCGTAGCGTTGCTCGCGCTCGTAGACCCGGGCCATTTCCACCTCGTCGCCGATTGTTTCGAAGCAGCGTAACGCGTCGGCGAAGCACATGCCGTCGCGATAGACGCGCGCCGCCAGGGCCAGGTCTCCGGCCTGCTCGTAGATCTTCCCGGCACCGGCGTGGTCGTCCTGGTTCATGCACACGGACGCTGCCCGATCGGCATCGCCCCGCTTCAGCAGAAACGCCACGGCCGCGGAATAGTGCCGCCCACTGTGCGCGAACAGCACCACGTTGCGCGCGTTCACCTCGATCTCCTCAAGGCCGGCGTCGAAGGCCGGCCCATCGTCAAGCAGCGTGCACAGCACCAACTCCGGGTCCCGCTCCTCCTCGGCGGTCCGTTGCAGGCGCCTGAACAGCCGCTCCCGGCCCGCGTCCGGCGGTGGCCCGGCAACCAGCATCGCCGCGCGGACTTCGATGATCAGGTCGTAGCGGCGCAGATCGACGATCAGGTCGCTCAACTCGTCGCTCAGGCGACCGGTGGAACCGTAGTCCGGGGGCAGCAGGCGGAGCAGCGCGGCCATCCGCTGCCGGCGATCGGGCTCGGTCCCGCGATACATGCAGCCATGCATGAGGCGAATCAGCACCTCCTGGATGCTTTCATCGTCACTGTCCAACCGCGTTCCCTCGCCCGTGCCGCGCACCAGCCGCTCCACCTCACCCGCAAAGAGCACCAGATCGGGACGCGCGTCCAGGTAGGCGACCGCCTCGGCGCCGGGGCTGAGGCGCAGGCTGTACTCCAGAGCCTCCGCGTGACGCTTCAACGCGGCGTAGGCGGCGGTCGCTCCCTCCATGTAGATGCCGCCGCGCGCAGACCCAACCGCCAGGTAGTGCGCCAGCGCCAGTTGGTAATCTCCGGCGCGCAGCAGACGCCCCGCGGCTCGCTTCAGTTCGCTTACTCGAGCCGCATCGCCGTTGTTCAAGTAGGTGACGAGGTACTTCATCGCCTCGTAGCCGTCGTCGCTGTCGCCATGGGCGACCTCGCGGGCAGCCTCCCGGTAGCGGCCGCACTCCGCCAGGCACTGCGCGGCGGACTCCGGCTGCCCGGCGTCGCGGAACAGCTCCGCGGCACGTTCGGGATGGCCGTTGCGGAAGTAGATCGGCGCGGCGCGCTCCAACTGCCCCAGGGCGACCATACGGATCGCAGCGCGCATCCCCGGGTGCGTGTGAGCGACTTTCGCGAGCCGTCGCTCCAGGTCCTCGCGCGCCTGCGGCGAGCTCTCGGCATAGCGCCGGAAGCAGTCGGCGGCGCGCTCCAGGTCGCCCCGCTTCTCGTACAACAGCGCGGCCTCGTGGAACAGGCCGGCGTTGAGCAGACTGCGCAGCAGTCCGTCGTTGTCGCCCAGCCGCCGGTAGAGCACCACGGCGCGCTCGTGGTCGCCCGCCAGCTCGTACTCCGCGGCCGCCGACGTCAGCATCCCGGCGCGGTGAAACTGCTCCCCGGCCCGGGCGTGGTCGCCGCACAGCTTCAGGTAGCGCGCCGCCTCGCCGGCGACCTCCCGCTCCAGGTAGAACTGCGCCAGCTTGCGGAACTCGCTGCCCCGCTCCCAGTTGCGCAGCATACCCTCCTCCACCCCCAACTGCTGCCAGCGGACGGCAGCGGCGGCGTAGTCGCCCGCGGCCTCGTAGTGCTTCGCCTCGCAGGCGACCGCGCGCATCTCGTTGCCGGCGTCCCGCCAGATGCGCGCCGCCTCGAGAAACTCGCCGGCCTGCTCCAGGCCGTCCGCCGCCCGTGCGACACGCCCGTGGCGGAGGAACAGCACGGCTGCGGCGCGGGGATCCCCCTCCCGCTCCAGCCGGTGGGCACGCGCCAGCGCCTCCTCGACTACCGCCTGGGCGTTCCGGTAGCACTCCTCGGCCGCCGCAAAGTGTTCCCGCTCCATGAAGTAGTCGCCCTGTGCCTGCCACTCGGCGGGCGAGGATACCCGCTGCCACAGGGTGTCGACGGCCGCGCCATGGGAGGACCGGTATACCTGATCGGCCAGCGTCTCGATGCCCCAGATCGGGCTCACCTGCTCCCCGTCCCAGATCACCAGGGTGTTGCGCGCCCGCGTCACCGCCACGTACAGCAGGTTCAGCTCGTGGCGGATGTGCGGCGAGTCGGCGGCGCCGCGCACCCGGTCGGAGGCGAGGCGCCGCCAGACGGCGAGCGCCCCCTCGGCCTCCGGGAAGCGCCACAGCAGCACGGCGTCGAACTCCAGCCCCTTGGCCTCGCTCACCGTGAACACCAACTCGCTCTGCAACGCTTTGCGCAGGCGATCGCGCTCCCGTTCGGTGCGCGCCAGCACCACCTGACCGGCCCCCCCGCGGCGAACCGTGGCCAGCAGTTCGTGCTCGGCGAGGCCCTCGACCAGCAGCGGCGGCCGGCCGCGGAAGGTCCAGCGCTCGGTGATCTCGCCGCTGGCCAGCCCGATCAGGCTGCGCTTCAACAGCAGCAGACTGTTGGCCAAGCTGACGATGTTGCCCACGCTGCGGAAGTTGATGCTCAGGTTGATCACCTCCGGCACCTGCAGGCCGCGCTCGTAGTAGCGCGCGCGCACCTCCTCCCAGCGAAAGCCGCTTGGATTGATGATCTGCTTGGGGTCCCCGGTGAGCACGGTGCGGCGCGGGTCGTCGGCGAGGCGGAACAGCAGGGCGAGCTGCATGTCGGTGAAGTCCTGCACCTCGTCGCACACCACCAGGTCGTAGCGGAACTGGTCGCCGTGGCGCTCCAGGTACTGCAGCGCGGCGCGGGTCTGGTCGATCTCGTCGTAGCGCGCGGTGGCCTCCAGCCGCTCCTGGTAGTACTCGGCGATGCGGTGGATGTCGCGCCGGTCGAACGGGAAGTTGGGCGCCCGCCGGTGCCCCAGGCCCTCGTACTCGCGCAGCGTGAGCAGGGGCTGGTCGAGACGCGCTGACTGCTTCTCCAGGAGGCGCAGTGCCGCCTCCAGCAGGAACAACTGCTCGTCACGGCGCGCGGCCGCGCCGTCCTGCAGGCTGGCGGCGAATTCCTGCAGCGAGCCGAAGGAGGACTTGCGCCCGCGCACGCCGTCGAGTCTGGCGCCAAGCTCCAGGTTGCCGAGCCGCACCACGTACTCGGCCAGCTCGCTACGCTCGCGCTGCGCCGCCTGCGCGGCCGCGAAGCGCGCCGCCAGCTCCGCGAACCGGCGCCGGCTCACGGGCGGCTTGGCACCCTTGATGATAGAGCGGATCTCCTCCCACACCAGCTCCGCGTCGTAGCGGGCGGCGCCGGGGTGGTTGCGGAAGATGGCATGGAACTCGGCCAGCCCGGCCGGCGGCGCCTGCCGATCGGGGCGGCCGGCGTGGCCCATGATCTCCCCGAGCAGCTCTCCCAGAGTCGCGAAACGCACCGCCTCGGCCGCGCCTTCCAACTCGGTGGCCTTGACCAGCCCGCGGTAGATGCGCTCCGAAAACCGCTTCAGATGCGGACTGCAGGTAAGAAACAGCGCCCGCTCGGCATCTGCCGTCCCGGCGGTCGTCCCCTGCGCCGGTCGACCGAGCGCGACGCTGCCGCGTTCGCCGGCCGCAGACCGCGCGCTCCCCCCGGCGGGTGCCTCGACGGCGGCATCCGGCGCGGCGGCGAGCTGGCGCACCCGGTGGCGCAGCAGGAAGTAGACCGCGATCGTGGTCTTGCCGCTGCCGGCGGTGCCGGACAGCAGCAGCGGCGGCTCGCTGTGCAGCAGCCGCGCCTGCTCGCGGGTCAGGACCAGGTACCGCTCGAGGTGGTCGCCCTGGTGGGCCGCCTGCAGGCGGCGCCACTCTTCCTCGTCCACCACCAGCC
>JAKZWC010000199.1:0-4259 GCA_047515735.1 Spirochaetales bacterium
GGTCCGAGAACGTGCCATCGCCGTTGTTCCGGAAGTAGCGGCTCATGCCGAAGTCGGCCACCAGCAGCAGTTCCGGATAGCGGTCGCCATCCATGTCGGCGAAGGTCGGTCCGAAGCCCATCACGTCCGCTTCCACCCCCGCGCCGCCCGTTGCCACCGCAAACGTGCCGTCGCCGTTGTTGCGATACAGGACGTTGCCGAACGAGCCGGGCAGGTAACCGGTCACGAACAGGTCGAGATCGCCGTCGAGGTCGTAGTCTCCGAAGGCCGCGCCCATACCATCGGCCAGGTCGAAGGATGAGTACGCGACGCCGGCGCCTTCCGCCACCTCCGTGAAGGTAGGCACCCCCACACCACGTCCGTTGAACTGGCCGATGCCATTGTTGCGGTAGAGTCGGTGGCGGCCGGGGGCGGCCGCCGCGTCCGCCTCCCCCAGGCTGGTGACGAACAGGTCGAGCCAGCCGTCCCCGTCGTAGTCACCTATCGCGGCACCGATTCCGCGGTGGGCTGCCGCCAGCCCCGCCTCCTGCGCATGGTCGCTGAACGTGCCGTCGCCGTTGTTCAGATAAAGTGCGTCCGCACCGCCGCCTCCGGCGAGGAACAACAGGTCCTGCCAGCCGTCGTTGTTGAAGTCGCCCACGGCGCCGCCTCCCCCCATCGCCGGGACACCGTCCGGCAGCGGCGAGCGAGCCGCGGTCAGCGCTGCCGCGGCACTGACGTCCGTGAACCTGAGTTCGCCGTAAGCGCCGGTGGCGACAGCCTGAAGAGCGACACCAATGATCGCCGCGACCATCAGGCTCCGCGCGCGGCAACCCACCCTGCTGGCTGGCACCTTGCACGACTCGCGCGTCAGGAGGGTGACCCGGCCGCCTGCGCCGGAAGTTACGGTCCCTGTGACCTCGCGCCGGCAGGCCAACCCGACGGGCTCCTACGCGAGCATGTCCTTGAATGCCCCCGGCGGCACCGGCACCGGCTGGCCGAGCATCCACTGCCACATCTCGGTGCGCAACTCCCATTCCTTGTAGTGGTCGGAGGAGTGGTCGACCGGACCGACGTGCTGGCGAATGCGGCGCTGAGCGACTTCCGCGACCGTCTCCGGATCGTGGTTCCAGCTCGGCCCCGCCGGAACGGACTGCCGGTCGAACAGGAACTTGAGCATGTAACGCTCGCGGCCGGTCAGGTTGCGGCTGCCGGCGTGCCACAGGTCGTAGTGGGTAATGGCCACCGTACCGGCGGGCACCGCCAGCGGCACCTGGCCCTTGATGTTGGCGTAGGTCGCCAGCCGCTCGGTGGGGGCGTTGCGGAAGTGGGTGCCCGGCATGATCATGGTCGGCCCCTGCTCCGCCGGCACCTCATGCGGGTAGTACATCGCCAGCACGCACCACACTTGGTGATGGCGCACGTTGGTGCCGTCCTGATGCCAGCTCTGGCTGCGCGACCCCGGCGCGTTGACGTGCAGATGGCGATGGCCGTTCATCACGTGGTCGCTGCCGAGCAGACTGATCAGCGCGCCGCGCACGTCCGGGTGCGCGTAGACCTGATGCAGCAGCGGGACGGATGCCAGTATTTCGTTGCCGACGCCGTTCACCTGCCCGCACTGCTCGCCGATCGCCTCGTTAAGGCCGGCCGGATACTCGGGGTGCAGCAGGTGATAACCATGGGTGATGAAGCGCAGCACCTGGTCGTCGGACAGCAGCCGCGGCGGCTGCGTGCTCAGCTCAGTCATCGTACACCTCCAGTTTCTCGAGGATGAACTCGTGTCCCATCAGGTCGATCTCACGATCGTCGAACGGTGCCCGCTGCTGCGGAAAGTTGACCACTCGCCAGCCTTCCACGATGGCGTCGTGGACGTTGCGGTAGGGCAGCTCGGGGGCCTGGGGATCGATCCCGGTGACCGCTCCCGCGACCGGTTCATGGATGGCGGCGGCGACCAGGTCGGCGTAGATGCTCGGCGTGTTGGCGTGCAGATACAGCAGCCGCTGGCGCCGCCGGCAGCGGGAATCGCGCTGTGCGGCCAGCAGCCGGTCGAGGTCGGCCTCGCGCAGGTTGTCGCCCGCCTGCAGCTTGCGGCGCGCAGCATCCACCCAGGTGGACACCGGATCAGCTTGCGGGGATGAAGACGGGGCGGACATCGAGCGTGCTCGTTGCTGCTACCCTATCCCATCCGCGGAAGAAGTACGACACCACGCGGCGAGCGAGGCGAGCGAGGCGAGCGAGCGGACCGTCGGCCCGGCGTGA
Organism: Spirochaetales bacterium; assembly: GCA_047515735.1. GTDB lineage: Bacteria > Spirochaetota > Spirochaetia > SZUA-6 > Bin103 > Bin103. Next base: position 2,239 of record JAKZWC010000199.1, read on the forward strand.
ACCTACCCTCGAGTTGACCCGGTCTGCGTACCACCGGAGAATGGCGCCGGCGGCCCGCGCACCGCCTCGCCGAGCCGGCGTGCGTCAGCCTCCGGCTCGCTGCGGGCACGCGGAGTCTCACGAGGCATACGGATGGCAACAGGAACAGCGTTTCGCGAGTTGACGGCAGAACAGGAGCAGCAGTTTCTCGACCAGGGCTACGTGGTGGTGAAGCAAGCTGTGTCACGCGACCTGGCAAAGCAGTGGCGCGATCTCGCATACCGCCGGCTCGGCTACGATCCTGACGATCCGGCCACGTGGATCGAGGCGCGTGTCCACCTCCCCGTCATGAACCGCAAACGGGTGGCCGACGTCGCGCCGCGCGCCTGGGCCGCGATCTGCGACCTGCTCGGCGGAGAACAGCGTATCCGGAACGGGGCGGACTACTCGTGCGGCGACTCTTTCATCATCAACTTCCACCACGGCGCGGATGATCCGTGGCAACCGCCGTCGGCGCGGGTTGCGGGCTGGCACAAGGACGGAGACTTCTTCCGTCACTTCCTGGACAGCCCGGAACAGGGGCTGCTGACCGTCGTGCTGTGGTCCGACATCGAGCCACGCAGCGGCGGCACCTTCGTCGCCACCGACTCGGTACAACCGATCGCGCGGCTTCTGGCGAACCATCCGGAGGGTCTGCTGCCCGGCGAAGTCGGGTTCGGCACGCTGGTCGACCGCTGCTCACGCTTCGTCGAGCTGACCGGGCGCACCGGCGACGTGGTGCTGCTCCACCCTTACATCCTGCACTCGGCTTCGTACAATCCGTCCGGCAGGCCGCGCTTCATCACCAATCCCGCGGTGGCACTCAACGCTCCCATGGACTTCAACCGCGACCACCCCTCCGACTATTCGCTGGTGGAGCGCGCCGTGCTGCGGGCGCTCGGCGTCGAGCGGATCGATTTCCGTCCGGCCGCACCGCGCGAACGGGTGGTACCGGAACGCGAAGCGATCCAGGCACGCATGCTGGCACAGGAGAAGCAGCGCCTCCGCCTCTCCTGATGGCGCCCGTGCACGGTCCGCTCACGATCCGCTCACCGGCATCTCACCCAATGCTTGCTCAGAGGTAACGTTGCGATCATGCTCCGGCAGCCAACCTGGAGCTGCGTCCGGACGGTCGGGCGCGCGCAGGGGGTGCCTTGCGGGCGCGCTACCCGGCCGGGTCGGCAGCGAGCGACAACAGTCGGGCGCTGTGGGCGTTCATCTCCTGCCACGCCCGGGGCAGACTCTGCGGCGCTTCCCAGTGCTCCCTGGTCGCCTCATGAAACTTCTTCAGGCGGTAGCAGGGGATGCCGGGAAAGGTGTGGTGCTCGGTGTGCCACTCCATGTGCCAGTACATGAACGAAGTGAACGGATCGACCTTTACCGAGCGGCAGCTCTTGCGGAAGTCATCCGCCTCCGGCTCACGCCCCACGTGCATGGTGTCGTGCACCAGGGTGTGGTACCAGCGCGCGCCGTAGAACTGCGGCAAGCTCACCACCACGACCAGGAACCACTCGCCGGCGGCGATCGCCCAGACCGCGAACGCCACGTGGAACAGGAACTGGGTGAGCTGGCGCCCGTATGCCTCGCGCCGCTCGCCCGGACTGGCCTGCTCGTACACGTAGCGCGCCCACACGCTGCGCCGCGGGTTGCTCAGATAGGGCCGGAAGATCGAGTAGATCTGATCGTACAGCGTCGTCACCAAGGCGCTGACATCCACCACCTGGATGGCGGTTTGCAGCACCCGTTCGCTGGTCTCGGCACGCGGATGCACGCGCTCGCCCTCGCTGCGCCGGTGCAGGGTGTACCGATGGTGGTACTTGTGGCTCATGCGATAGGTGGCGAGATTGCCGGTCCAGTGGACCAGCCCGAAGATCCGCCCGAACAGGTTGTTGAGCGAGCGCGAGCGGAACATGGTGCGATGCGAGAGTTCGTGCGTCTGCGGCGAGAACGCGAACAGGCCGCCGTGGAGGTAGAGCGCCAACGCCATGAGCAGCCATTGGCCG
>JAKZWC010000200.1:0-4213 GCA_047515735.1 Spirochaetales bacterium
GATTCTGGCCGATTTGATGCACCGCAGACGCTCTACGGCGCAATCCGTCGAAGCAATGCGACAAAACCGCACCTCTTGTTCTCACGCCCTCGACTTCTCGTCAGAACTCTAGGGTTTTGCAAGATCCTCGTTATCACAACAGTACCAATACTGTGCGTGTACCCGTTCATCCAGAAGTACTTCGTGCATGGCGTTCGGCTAGGCGGGATCAAAGGATAGCTTGGTGCGACGCCCTCCTCGGCTTGCGACCCCACCACTTTCGGCTGCATCGCGACATTCTTCCTCTCTTCTCCCTCGTACTTGTCGGTAGCGTCACTGATCGGGCCGGCACGGCCAAGGACACCGGCGGCCGCTTCCGCGGGACGATGGCATTGACGCTTTGAGCCTCCGGTATGAGAATCGCACTACGAGCCTGATGAGCAGCATGATCGACCCCCGCGTGACGTTACCGCTCCACGAGCAGCGGAAGTTGGCCGTCCTGGTCGCCGGCGGCGGCGTGGCCGGAGTGTACGCCGCTCTCGCGGCCGCGGACCATGGCGCCCGCGTGCTGCTGGTAGAGCAGCACGGCTTCGTCGGCGGGCAAGGCACCGCCGGCGGTGTCCACACCTTCTGTGGCGAGACCCGCTTCGTGAACGACCGCTGGCGCGAGATGCTGCGCCGGCTGGGCGCCTTCGGCGGCATCGACGGCTACCGGCCCAACGCCGACGGGCGCGCCTTCGACTGCGAAAGCCTGAAGTTCGTGCTGCAGGAGATGCTCGCCGAGGCGGGCGTGGAGCTGCTGCTGCACACGCAGGTGCTGGGCGTGGAACGCTCCGTGGAGCGGGAGGGCGACCGCGTGGCCGGGGTAGTGCTGGCCAACAAGAGCGGCCTGACCCGGATCGTGCCGGCGGTGGCGGTGGACGCTACCGGCGACGCCGACCTGGTGGCGCGCGGCGGCTGGCCGTTCCGCAAGGGCGGACCGGTGCTGATGCCAGGCGATCCGCCGACGGTGGACGCGGCGGAGGGCCGGCTGCAGCTGCCGATGAGCCTCTACTTCACCCTGGTGGACAGCGGTGCGCCGGTGGAGCCGCTGCTGCCGCCCGGCTGTCCGGAGTACCGGGACGACGAGGAGGTGCCGATGATCACCGTCATCCCGCATGGCCACCACGTGACCGTGAAGATGAAGGTGATCGGCCACGACGCTACCGACGGCACCTCGCTGTCGGCGGCGGAGCAGGCGGGCCGCCGGCAGATGATGGGCGTAGTGCACTACTTGCAGACCCGCGGCTACCGCGGCACGCGCTACCCCAACCACCGCCTGGCGTGGGTGGCGCCGCACATCGGCATCCGCGAGGGCCGGCGGGTGGAGGCGCTCTACTCGCTGTGCGCCGACGACATCCTCACCGGGCGCCACTTCCCGGACGCCGTTGCGGTCGGCTCCTACCACACCGACTACCACTGGCCCACCGTGGTGCAGCGCGCCGGCACCGGCATCACGGTGCAGTGCCCGCCGCACCAGATCCCGCTGCGCGCCATGCGCCCGCGCGGCGCCGCCAATCTGCTGGTGCCGGGCCGCTGCCTGGGCGGCGACCACCTGGCGACCAGCTCGTTCCGGGTGATGGGCACCTGTGCCCAGACCGGCTTCGCGGCCGGCGTGGCGGCGGCGATGGCGGCGCCGGCGCGCTCGGCGGACGCGGTGGACGTGCCGGCATTGCGCGCGCACCTGCGCCGTGCCGGCATGCGACTCGACCTGGCCCCCTACTACAGCTACCTGCGCCGCCGCCGCGGCTACCACGAGCGCGCGGGGCATGCGGCGGCGCCGGTCACCGGCCTGGCCATCGCCGAGCTACCCACCGGCGAGGTGCTGGTCGCGTACGCGGCAGGCGGCGCGCTGGGCGTGCTGCGCCGCTACGAGGAGCGCTGGCGGCCCGCGGCAGAGCCAGGCGCCGGGCTGCCCGCGGAGCCCGGCACAGGAGTGGCGGTGCGCGCCGGTGCGGAGTTGGCGCTGGTGGTGCACGACGGCGGGCGCAGCCGGAGCGAAGGTCTGGAGCAGGTGGCCGTCATGGCCGCGGAGGTGGCGGAGAGCGACGCGCCGCCGGAAGTGGAGTTGCACGCCGCCGGCCGCTGCTGGCGTTCGACCGACGGCGGCGACAGTTGGCAGATTCGGGGTGAAGGGTCCAACGGGACCGGCGGGCGTGGCCCTGCAACCGGCAGCGGCGACCGGTTGCCCGTGCCACCGGCACCTGGCGCCGCGCTGGTGGAGTTGGCGCTGGCCGGCCACGACCGCACCGCCCTCGGCGTCGAGGCCCTGTACGCGGCGGCATGGGTCGCCGAACCGGGCGTGGTGCTCGGCACAGCTGGCCCTGACGGACGCTGGCGGCAGACCCTGGTGGCGGTTCCCGGCGGTGGCGGCCCGTGCGCCCTGGCCGCCACCGCGGACGGGGTGCTGCTGGCCTGCGCCGACGGCACCACGATCCGCTGCCTGCGCTGTTCCCTGGATGCCATCGTCGGTGCAGGCATGCCCGGCTTCGACGTGGGCGGCTCGTGGCACCACGACGACGCGGCGGTGCTCGCCGCCCTCAAGGAGCGCCAGCCGGCGGCGACCACCGCTCTGACCCCGCCGAGACCACCAACCTCGCCGCACACACCGATCCGTCTCTCCTCACCCATCTCCGCACGCTCCTCAGCAGCACCAACCAATCCACCTTGACTTTCTAACGGCAGGTTTCAGAAAGAGCCTTGGGGTTCTAACGCTGCGGCTCCAAGTCGGCGGAAGCCAGGTGCGCAAAGCCCGGACTTCGTTTCCGCGCCGGTTCCGGAGCCATCCGCTGTTATGGATGACACTATGTCCAGTTGTAGTGTAAACAATGTGTCCAATACGCGGTGTCTCGTATGGACGCACACACTCTTCGATCGGTCATCCTTGCAATCGTCGTATGTTTCGTGGCGTCCGTGGGATTTGCGCATCCCGGCGGCACCGCGAGTGACGGCTGCCACTACTGCCGCTCAAACTGCGAAAAGTGGGATCTTGAGAAGGACCAGCGCCACTGCCACAACGGAGATTCCGAAACCTCCGCGTCCGATGTCCCGGTCCCGCAACCCGTGGCTTGCGAGCGCGGAAGTGGAGAGACGTGGCGCGGGCTGGTGGTGGCGCCGGAGTGCCGCTGCACACGGTACGATCGGGATGACTATCCCTATCCGCAGAGCATCGAGCCGCTGATCGCCAAGCGATTCGGAATGACATCTCCGTACGACGGGACGGTGTTTGGCAGCCTGAAGGAATCGGACATCGAGCATATCGTGTCCATCTCCGAGGCGCATGACAGCGGATTGTGCGCTGCCAGTGCCGACACGCGCAGGCAATTTGCCCGCGATCTCGTCAATTTGACGCTGGCGACGCCCCAATTGAACCGCTATGAAAAGCGCGGTCTTGACGGTGCCGAGTGGCTGCCGGCACTGAATCGGTGCTGGTACGCCAAGACCATCATCGCCGTGCGGCAGGAGTACCGACTGACCATCGATCAGCGGGAGGTGCGCGCCTTGGAAGCCGTGCTGGCCGCGTGTAGTACGAGCTGAAGACGCACTGATTCCACGGACCGCGACTTGCCTCGGGCTTCGGCACCGGCGCGGGTCACGGCAGCGGCGGCAGCGTGTTGCGCAGGGCCATCACCTCGCTGCCCACGCCAGCGTACGCCAGCAGGTCGAGATGCAGGGCGTGCAGCCGCTGCGCCGGTTCGCGCGCGGAGCGCGCCAGGTCCTGCTCCTGCGCCGGGTCGTCCGGAAGGTGGAACAGCTCGTAGGGGTCGCGGTTGCCGCGGTAGTGCAGGGTCGAGGCGCCTTCGGTGACGCTGGTGGTTTGATGGGCTATGCGCTCGGTTGGGGCGTCCAGCGCAGGGGTGGTCACCACCACCGGGCGGTCCGGCATCGCCTCGCTGCGCACCGCCCGTAGCAGGCTGGTGCCCTTCACGCCCGCCGGCAGCGCCAGCCCCGCCAGCTCCAGCAGCGTCGGCATCAAGTCCACCGACTGGGCCAGAAACTCGGAGCGCCGGCCCGCCGCGGCTCTCCCGGCCGCACCGGGTAGCCGGATCATCAACGCCGCGTGGCTCACCTCGTCGTAGTAGGGCCAGTCGAGCCGATCGCCGCCATCCTGGTTGCTCTTCCCGAAGCGGCCGTGGTCGCCGACGTTGAAGCCGTGGTCGGAGTGGAAGATCACCGCGGTGTCCTCGGGACAGCA
>JAKZWC010000201.1:0-10396 GCA_047515735.1 Spirochaetales bacterium
CTTTGTCGAATTCGCGACGGCGGAGTGCATCCTGTTCAACTGAGTCGGGAATAACGCGGTTTACGCGATACACGAGCCTCGCGAGACAGCCGAAGCTAGGCAGGTCCGACCCTGGCCCCATCGACACTCCTGCACCACAGAAGAATACGACTCGCCCGTCGTCGAGATCGTTCAGGAGAGAATCAGGGATGTCTGGTCCGTCAGCTACTAGCTCAGGCATGAACGAGTGCAGCTACAAAATCCAAGCCCATGCACGTTCTTGTGGCCAAGTGGTTTCCGTCCTTTTCAACCGATTCCTTAGGTAGGACGCCCATCCGCCAATCCGGCTTGCCGCAATGCGCGTTCGAGCAGGTCGGTCACACCGAGCGCGGCGGCCCCACGCTGCAGGTACGCCTCGTCCAACCGGTTGCCCTGTACGGCCGCTATTCCCAGCACATCGCGCCACTGACGGTCAGAGACCTCACCTCCGAGGCGATACCACCGTAGCTTCTGCAGGAGAATATCCTCGGCAGTGTACACGTACAAGAAGCGGTCGGGAGCCGACGGCAGCGTCAGGCGCACCCGTCGCGCCATCTGCTCCTCGTCGAAGGGAGAGCTGCCGAGGATGAACAAATCGACCTTGGTGAATGTCGGACGGTGGATCACGTTCGCGCTCGACCGCATCCGAACGGATAGACGCAACGTTTCCTCGTCGGCGTAGAAGTCTTCACCAAGCGCGGCCAAAAGCGACTCTACGTCGGCCTCCTGCATGGCAACCACTACGTCTACATCAAGGGTTGAACGCGGCTCACCGCTCGCCGAACTCGCCAACGACCCGCCGATGAGGTACCGGATACCGCAGCGCTCGCAGGCCGCGGCTATCATCAGCGCAACCGCCAGCGGATCGTCGCCCACCTTCAGGAATCGATCAGCTGCGCCACATCCGGGAACGCGCGCACAGCGAGATCGGTTCCGAGCTTTAGCACTGCAAGACGCAGCAGGCACTCCCGCTCCGAGGCGTGTGGATGACGCTGCCGGATTCCGGCCATCGCCAACTCCTGCACGGCGCGGCTCAATCGACTAACCGCTCCGATCCTGTCGTACGGCGTCATCTGCCGCCAAAGGTCCAACTGAAGCCGTTCCATTGCCGGGCAGGTGTCCGAACTCAGCATCCCACGTTCGACATCCATCAATCCGTCACAGCTCGTAGGCCAATGGCGTGTCTCCCTAGCGGACGTTGCGGCGGCGGTTCCTGGCGTAGTCGGCGAAGATGTAGTTGCCCAGGTTGTCGAGCGACGAGTAGTAGGCGCGGCCGCTGTTGATGCGCGAGAGCTCCTCCACGAACTGCACCAGGTAGGGATCCTCGGTGACCATGAAGGTGGTGATCACGATGCCCTGGCGCTTGCAGGCGGCGGCCTCCTCGAGGGTCTGGTTGACGATCTTGGGGTCGAGCCCGAACGAGTTCTTGTACAGGCGCCCGTTCTCGAAAATGGCCGACGGCTTGCCGTCGGTGATCATGAACACCTGCTTGTTGGGGTGCTTCTGGTTGCGCAGCACCTGCTGGGCGAGCTGCAGCCCGGCCTTGGTGTTGGTGTGGAACGGCCCCACCTTGAGATAGGGGATGTCACGCACCTCGATCATGCGGGCGTCGTCGCCGAAGTAGGCGACGTGCAGGCTGTCCTTCGGAAACTGGGTGGTGATCAGTTCGTACAGCGCCAGCGCCACCTGCTTGGCGGGCGTGATGCGGTCCTCCCCGTACAGGATCATGCTGTGGCTCAGGTCGATTAGCAGCACCGTGGCGCAGGAGGAGGTGTGCTCGGTCTCGAACACCTCGAAGTCCTGCTCGGCGAGCTGGATCTCGTCCACACCGCTGCGCTTCACCGCGTTGTTGATGGTGGCGAAGGCGTCGATCTGGGTAATCGGGTCGCCGAACCGGTACGGGCGCGTCTCCGGCAGGCGCTCGCCGCCGTCACCGGTATGCGGCGTGCGGTGCTGGCCGAAGCCGCCGCGCTTGAGGTTGTTGAAGATCAGCTTGAGCGATTCCTTGCGAATCTGCTGCTCGCCGCGCGCCGTCAGCGAGTAGCCCTCGGCGTCGCGTTGGATGATCGCCTGATGCTCGAGCTGCTCGCGGAACTGCTCCAGGTCGAATCGCTCGTCGATGAAGCCGCGCCGCTGGAGGTACTTCATCCACTCCAGCACCTTGTCCACGTCGCCGCTGGCCTGCAGCAGCAGGAAGTTGAACAGGCTCATCAGGTTGGAGAAGTTCTGGAGGGCGGCAGCCAGCGATTCGTCCCACTTCAGATACTGGAAATTCACGCGCTAGCCCCTCCGCCCGCGATCATCAGTCGCTTTCCTCGTCACTCATCTGCTCGAACATCGCCTTGAGCATATCGCGATAGGAGGTGGCGCTGTCGAGGTCGCGCTTGGAAAGCATGGAGTGCTGATGCAGCCCTTCGAGCACCAGTTCCATCCCCAGCCCCACCTCCTCTTCCGCCTCGATCTTGAGACCGGCGGCGGCCAGCTCGCGCAGCCCGCTCACCTGCTCGAAGCGCCGGCGGTACTCGGTGCAGGTCAGATCGTCGGTCGTATCCACCGTGTTGCCGTCCGAAAACCAGGCGACGATGGGACTGTAGGGGGAGGAGTTGTCGGTCTCTTCCTTACCCTCCTTCCCCTCCTTGCTGTCCCGCACCTTGACGTCCGGCTTCGGGAAGTAACGGCGGAAGGTGCGCCGCACCGCCTGACCGATGATCTTGCGCGCTACCAGCGCCGGTCCCTCCTGCTCGCCCTCGTACACCAGCTCCAGCTTGCCGGTGATGGCCGGCAGCGCCTGGTGCAGGTCCGACAGCCGGGGATAGGCAAGCTGGTCGCCGTGGCGGATGCAGCGTTGCTCCACGTTGGAGATGACGTTCTCCAGCAAAGCGATGGTCATGCGCGCCGACACGCCCGACTTCTGGTCCACGAACTCGCTCTCGCGCGCCTCGAATGCCACGTCCTCGATCAATTCGCGAAAGTAGCCCGGGATCTCGATCCGCGCTGCGTCCTCGCGCCCTTCCCACGCCTCCTGGCGGGTGATCGCCAGCGCATGCTCCATGCCCTGCGGATAATGGGTGATGATCTGGGAGTCGATGCGGTCCTTGAGCGGCGAGATGATGTTGCCGCGGTTGGTGTAGTCCTCCGGGTTGGCGGAGAACACCATGCAGATGTCGAGCGGGATGCGCAGGGGGAAGCCGCGGATCTGGAAGTCCTTCTCCTCCAGGATGTTGAGCAGCCCTACCTGGATTCGCGGCGGCAGATCGGGCACCTCGTTGATGGCGAAGATGCCGCGGTTGGTGCGCGGTACGATGCCGTAGTGGACCACCCCCTGATCGGCGTAGGAGAGACGCTGGGTGGCGGCCTTGATCGGATCGACGTCGCCGATCAGGTCGGCGATGGTCACGTCCGGCGTGGCCAGCTTCTCCTGGTAGCGCTCGTCGCGCTCGATCCAGCGGATCGGGGTGGCGTCGCCGTGCTCGGCCAGCAGCCGGCGCCCCTGCTCGGTGATCGGGTTGAACGGATCCTCGTTGAGCTCGGTGCCGGCGATCGCGGCGATGCTCTCGTCCAGGAACCGCACCAGGCTGCGCAGGATACGCGTCTTGGCCTGGCCGCGGAGCCCGAGAAGAATGAAGTCGTGGCGCGACAGAATGGCGTTCACGAGGCCCGGCAGCACGGTCTTTTCGTAACCGAGGATACCGGGGAACAGATCCGCGACGTCGGTCCCGGCGCGCAGCATGCGCATCAGGTTGGCGCGCATCTCGTCCTTGACCGAGCGTCCCTCGGGGTAGCCGGCGGCTCGCAGCTCGGCGAGGGTGCGCGGCAGGGCGTCACTGCCCGTGCGCCGAGTGGAGCTCGAGGTCCCGGTCGGCGCGGACGCACCGGCGGTCGTTTTGGTCGTGACAGAGTCGGCAGGCATATCTGAAGAGGGTCGAAGGGTACCTTACTCCGCAGTGCACGACAACCGGCCGCAGTCTTGCAGACTCGCGGCCACTGTCACGCACCCTTGCAATAGCTCGGTAACTCGGTTACCAAATCGGCACTTCCCGCGCGGCGACCGGGGGCCACGTCTGTGACCACCGGTCTGCCGGGACAGTCCCTGCACGGGGCGCCGGCAGCACGGGAGCGGCAATCCTATGGCGAGGGTCTTTCGCGACAACAGTCTGGCGATCGGCGGCACACCGCTGGTGCGCTTGGGGCGCATCACCGACGGTGCCCGCGCCCGCATCCTGGCCAAGGTCGAGGGCCGCAATCCCGCCTACTCGGTGAAGTGCCGCATCGGCGCGGCGATGGTGTGGGACGCCGAGGAGCGCGGCGTGCTGGGCCCCGGCGTGGAGCTGGTGGAGCCTACCAGCGGCAACACGGGCATCGCGCTGGCATTCGTTGCCGCCGCGCGGGGCTACCCCCTGACCCTCACCATGCCGGACAACATGAGCGAGGAACGGCGCAAGATCCTGCGCGCGTTCGGGGCGCGGCTGATCCTTACCGACGCCTACGAGGGAATGGAAGGAGCCGTGCGCACCGCCGAGCGACTGGTGGCGCAGGACCCGGAGCGCTACCTCCTGCTGCAGCAGTTCAAGAACCCCGCCAACCCCGCGATCCACGAGCGCACTACCGGACCGGAGATCTGGGACGACACGGACGGCGAAGTCGACTGTCTGGTCGCGGGCGTCGGCACCGGCGGCACCATTACCGGCGTGTCGCGCTACCTCAAGCACGCTCGGGGCAAGCCCATCGTCTCGGTGGCGGTGGAGCCGGAGGACAGCCGGGTGATCAGCCAGACCCTGGCCAACCGGGCCCTGGAACCACGGGTGCACAAGATTCAGGGCATCGGCGCCGGCTTCGTGCCGGAGATCCTCGATCTGGGCATGGTCGATCGGGTGGAAACGGTGAGCGACGACGAGGCGCTGGAGTTCGCGCGCCGGCTGGCGCTGGAGGAAGGCATCCTGGCAGGCATCTCCTGCGGAGCGGCGACCGCGGTGGCGGTGCGCATCGGCCACGAGCCGGAGTTCGCCGACCGCACCATCGTGGTGGTGCTGCCCGATTCCGGTGAGCGTTACCTGTCCAGCTCGTTGTACGCGGGTGTCCTCGCCGACTGACGAGTCCGGCGGGGCGATCCTGCACGTCGTCCTCTACCAGCCGCAGATCCCCCAGAATACCGGCAACATTGCCCGTACCTGCGCCGCGATCGGCGCCGAGCTGCATCTGATCGAACCGCTCGGCTTCTCGTTGACCGAGAGCGCCGTGCGGCGCGCCGGCCTCGACTACTGGTCCGAGGTGACGGTTCACACCCACGCCGACCTGGAGCCGGTGCTGGCCGCGGCATCCGTCCCCGCCGGCCAACTGGTGCTGCTCACCACCCACGGCCGGGGCCGCTACACCGACGTCACCTACCGCCGCGGCGCCTACCTGCTGTTTGGCAACGAAAACGCCGGACTGCCTGCCGAGCTGCGCGCCCGCTACGCTCCGGCCGCCGCCCGCATTCCGATGCGGCCCGGCCTGCGCTCACTCAACCTGGCCAATGCGGTGGCGGTAGTGGTGTACGAGGCGCTGCGCCAACTCGCTCCGCCCGAGCTCACCTGACCACCCGATACCGCTACCGGATCAGTAACCGCAGGCCGGCCCTGGCCTCAGATACGCAGCTTGACCGGGTTGCTGAGCACGCCTACGCCGGGGATCTCCACTTCGCAGGTGTCTCCGTCGTTGAGCTGCGCCGGGGTACCGGAGGTGCCCGAGAACACGACGTCGCCCGGCTGCAGGGTGACCACCTGACTGATGAAGGAGATCGTCGTCGCGAAGTTGTAGATCATGTCGGCGAGGCCGCAGCGCTGCACCTCGGTGCCGTTGATGCGGGTAATCACCGCCAGGGTGGAGGGATCCAGATCGGTCACGATGGCGGGACCGATGGGGCCGAAGGTGTCGGCGGACTTGGCGCGCCACCACTGCGTGTCGTTGCGCTGCCAGGGACGGCCGCTGACGTCGTTGCCGCAGGTGTAGCCCAGCACGTGGCTCAGCGCCTCCTGCTCCGAGACCCGGCTGCACCAGCTCCCGATTACCGCCACCGCTTCACCCTCGGCATCGACAAGCGCCACGCTGGGCGGCAGCAGGATGGTCTCGCCGGGGCCGATGAAGGCGTTCGGCGCCTTCCAGAACGGTTCCGGCTGGGTCGGTTCCGGGGTGTTTCCAAGGTGATCGCGAAAGTTGCCGGCCAGCGCCAGCCCCTTGCCCGGCTCCACCGGCGCCAGCAGGCGTACGGCGCTCACCGCCACCGGCGTCTCTTCCTCCGACCAGCTCCCGAACGGCGAGCCGCTGATCGGCTGGATCTCCTCTCCGGCAAGCAGGCCGAAGGAAACACTCTCATCCTCGCGCGCAAAATGAACGAACGTCATAAGTTTCTCCTCTACTGTTCGAGCATGTGTCGCAGCACCATGTGCAGGATGCCGCCGTGGCGGTAGTAGTCCACTTCAGTGGCGGTGTCAATCCGCACCAGCGCCGGGAAGCTGGCAATCTCCTCCCCGGTGTCGTCCACGGCGCACACGGTCAGGCGCGATCCCGGCCGCAGGTCGTCATCCAGGCCTTCGATGGAGAACAGCTCGCGCCCGGTCAGGCCCAGGCTGCGCGCCGACGCGCCGTCCACGTACTGCAGCGGCAACACCCCCATCCCCACCAGGTTGGAGCGATGGATGCGCTCGAACGACTCGACGATCACCGCTCGCACCCCCAGCAGCAGCGGCCCCTTGGCGGCCCAGTCGCGACTCGACCCGGAGCCGTACTCGCGGCCGCCGAGCACCACCAGCGGCACGCCCTCGGCGCCGTAGCGCATGGCGGCGTCGTAGATGGACATGGCGTCGCCGGAGGGCAGGTGCGCCGTGTAGCCTCCCTCCTTACCGCCGGCGAGGGCGTTCTTGAGCCGGATGTTGGCGAAGGTGCCGCGCATCATCACCTCGTGGTTGCCGCGGCGCGCACCGTAGGTGTTGAAGTCGGTGCGCTCCACGCCATGTTCGCGCAGGTAACGCGCGGCCGGACTGTCGGGCGCTATCGCTCCGGCCGGGGAGATGTGATCGGTGGTGATGGAGTCGCCAAGCACGGCCAGGGCGCGGGCGCCGGCGATCGGTGCGATGGCCGGCACGTCGCGGGAGAGCGTGGCGAAGAAGGGCGGCTCGCGCACGTAAGTGGAGTCCTCGTCCCAGGCGTACAGTTCGCCCGCGGTGTCGCCGGCGGCGCCGATGGCATTCCACAGCTCGTTGCCCCCGAGGACGTTGCCGTAGCGCTCGCGGAACATCTGCGGCTGCACCGCGCCGGCGACCGCGGCGTCGATCTCCGCCTCGGTGGGCCAGATGTCGCGCAGGTAGACCGGTGTGCCGTCGCTGCCGGTGCCGAGCGGCTCGCTGGTGAGGTCGCGGTCGACGGTGCCGGCCAGGGCGTAGGCGACCACCAGCGGCGGCGAGGCGAGGAAGTTGGCCTTGACCTGCGCGTGGATGCGGCCCTCGAAGTTGCGGTTGCCTGACAGTACCGAGGCGACCACCAGATCGCCGTCGTTGATGGCGGCGGCGACCGGCTCGGGGAGGGGTCCGGAGTTGCCGATGCAGGTGGTGCAGCCGTAGCCGACCAGATCGAAGCCCAGTTCAGCCAGCGGTTCCAACACGCCGGCACGGCCCAGGTAGTCGGTCACCACCGTCGATCCCGGCGCCAGGCTGGTCTTGACGTAGGGCGGCACCCGCAGGCCGCGTTGCCGCGCCTTCTGCGCGAGGATGCCGGCGCCGAGCATCACCGACGGGTTGGAGGTGTTGGTGCAGGAGGTGATGGCCGCCACCACCACCGCGCCGTGGCCGATCGTGGCGCTGCTGCCGTTGTCGCGTACGGTAGCGGTGCGCGCCTGCTCGGCGGCGGAGAGCGCAAAACCGCGCTCGGCCTTGCCGGCGGCGAGACTGGCACGGAACTGGCGCTTCACGGCTGGCAGCACGACGCGATCCTGCGGCCGCTTGGGGCCGGCGAGGGCGGGTTCGACCGCCGCCATGTCCAGCTCCAGCAGCTCGCTGTAGTGCGGTTCCGGGGCGTCGGCGGTGCGGAACAGCCCCTGCTGCTTGCAGTAGGCCGCGACCAGGTTGCAGGTGGACTCGGAGCGCCCGGAGAGACGCAGGTAGCGCAGGGTCTCGTCGTCGACCGGGAAGAAGCCGATGGTGGCGCCGTACTCGGGAGCCATATTGGCGACGGTGGCGCGGTCCGGCAGGCTCATCGAGGCCAGGCCGGGGCCGGTGAACTCGACGAATTTGCCCACCACGCCGTGCGTGCGCAGCAGCTCGACCACCGCCAGCGTGACGTCGGTTGCAGTGGTCCCCGGCTGGCGACGGCCGGTGAGCCGCACCCCGACCACCTCCGGCGTCAGCATGTCGTAGGGTTGCCCGAGCAGCGCGGCCTCCGCCTCGATGCCCCCCACCCCCCAGCCGAGCACCCCGAGGCCGTTGATCATGGTGGTGTGCGAGTCAGTGCCTACCAGAGTGTCGGGGTAGACCAGCGGCGCGGCGGAGCTGTCCGCAACGGCCGGGTCGATCATCACCACGCTGGCGAGATACTCCAGGTTGACCTGATGCACGATGCCGGTAGCCGGCGGCACCACGCGGAAATTGGCAAACGCGCTCTGGCCCCAGTGCAGGAACTCGAACCGCTCCCGGTTGCGGCGAAACTCGATGGCGGCGTTGCGCGACAGCGCGTCGGCGGAGCCGAAGTGGTCCACCTGCACCGAATGATCGATCACCAGATCGGTCGGCGCCTGCGGATTGACCTTGGCCGGATCACCGCCGAGCCGCGCCATGGCGGCGCGCATGGCGCCCAGGTCGACTACCGCCGGAACGCCGGTCAAGTCCTGCATGATCACGCGGGTGGGACGGTACGGCAGGCTCGGGCGCTGCTCCGCCCGCGGCTGCCAGGCAGCCAGCTCCAGCACCTGCTGCCGGGTAACGGTGCGTTCGTCGCAACTGCGCAGCAGCGACTCCAACAGAATGCGCAGCGAATAGGGCAACCGGGTCAAGTCGGTCGCGCCATGCGCCGTCAGGGCGGCGAGGCGGTAGTAAGTATAGCGGTCGCGTTCCACGCGCAGTTCGGCGCGCGCACCAAAGGGATCTGCCATGATCGGCGGCGGTACCTCCGGTCCACAAAGTATGCGCCCGCGACGACCAGCGTCCAGCACCGGCACGATACGCCCCGCCGATACTAGTGAAGTGATGGTGTCGGCAAGGATAGCGTGCGCCGGACTGGCGCTGGCGGCCCTGAGTAGCTGCACGACGGGGGAGGTACGGCAATCGATGCCCGGCATTGGCGGGCAACAACTCAGCGCGCGCCAGCAGCGCCTGGTACGCTCGGCACACCACCTGATCGGGGTGGACCGCCTCTACGTCGGGGGCACCGAGTACCGCGACGATTGCACCGGCGCGGTGCTGGCGGTGTATGCCGGCGCCGGCATCAACCTGGGCGCGCTATTCCATCAGTACCGGGGCAACGGCGTGGCGCGCCTCTATCAGATGATGCGCGACCACCGGCTGTACTTCCCCGCCGCCCCGCAGGTCCGGCCTGCGCCGGGCGACATCGTGTTCTTCGACAACACCTTCGACCGCAACGGCAACCGCCGCTGGGACGACCAGCTCACCCACATGGCGCTGGTCGTGGCGGTGGATCGGAACGGGACCATCAGCTACCTGCACAACCACCTGCGCCGCGGCGTAATCATCGAACAGATGAACCTCGGCCATCCCGACGCTCCCGAGCTGAACGCTCCCCTGCGCCAGCGCGGCTCGCCGCGCGACGGCAGCGGCCGCTGGCTGGCGAGCCATCTGGTGCGCGGCTTCGGCCGCGCCCACCTGCTGCCAGCTTGACCCGGGCGGCAGGCGGGCACACGATGACACGCATGTCTTCAGGCACGAGCCGAATACTGGTCGCGGTATGTTGCTGCGTTTCGCTGCTGTCTTTGCTCAGCGTGGAAGCGCCTGCGCAGTCACCGGATTGGGTACTGGAGGCGATCAAGGATGCGACGCTCGATCCCGGCGAGCTGCATTACTTCCACGGCGTCCACCGTGACTGCCCGATGGTTGAATCGGATGCCGAACGGATCATCGAGCAGGTACTGATTGGAAACCAGATCATGCCGCGCCATATCGCTCGTTCCCGCGAGCTCTCGGAACACCTCTTCCTCGACCTCTGGGTCTCGTGCGTCGAGCGGGGGAACAACTTCATCTACGTGATCGACGCGTACCTGGCGCTCCACTCCCCTCTCGATGGACAGCGCTTGTTCATCGCCCAGCGCTTCGGACGCTTCGGAGCCGGCGACCGTGACTCCATACTGCAGTCGATTCGAGCCTCGGCAGAAAGCGCCGTAGGCGCCTACCTGAAAGCC
>JAKZWC010000202.1:0-17429 GCA_047515735.1 Spirochaetales bacterium
GCGGCTGCGAGGGATACAGGGGCACCGCGCTGCCGGCGGGAAACTGATCGTCGGTTGCGGCCAACTCCACGAACCCGTCGGTGCCCACCAGGGCCAGAAAGTCGCCGGAGTTCTGCGCCGGCGCCGGCCGTGCCTGCAATCCGCCTCCGGATGCCTCCAGCAGCACCGGCAGGAACAGGGTCAGCGGCGGCGGGAAGCGCACCGTCTCCACCAGCGTGGCATGCTGGGCCGCGGCCGGGGTCGCCCCTTCCGTTGCTTCGAGGAAGGGCACTACGTAGCGCCGCAGGCACGCCATCACCGACACCGGGTTGCCGGGCAGCGCGAACACCCGCTTGCCGGCGTCGGTGCCGCCGATCCACAGCGGCTTGCCCGGGCGCTGGCGTACGCCGTGCAGATACCGCTCCACGCCGAGGCTTGCGAACACTCCCGGCAGGAAGTCGGCGCTGCCGTGAGACACCGCCCCGGTGGTGATCAGCACGTCGTGTTCTCGCAGGGCGTCGCCTATTCCCGTGGTGAGCCGGTCGACGTCGTCCGGCAGATGCCCGGCGTCCACCTGGTATCCCAGCTCGGTCAGCGCCGCGGCTACGGTATAGACGTTGGAGCGGCGCACCTGGTGGGCGGCGATCGGCTCGCCCACGTCGATCAGCTCGTCGCCGGTGGAGATCACGGCCACCCGCGGGCGTCTGCCTACCGCCACCCGGGCGCGGCCCACCGAGGCCAGGACGGCGACGTCCGTCGCGGAGATGCGCCCGCCGGGCGTGAGCACGGTGGCGCCGGCACGGGTGTCGGAACCCTGCCGGTGCACGTTCTGCCCCGGTACGATTGGCGCTTCCGGCTGCAACCATACCCGAGGCGCTTCCAGGCGCAGGTCCTCGCTACGGATCACGGTGTCGCAGCCGGCGGGGAGTACGGCGCCGGTCATCACCCGCACGGCGCCGTGGTCAGGATCGCGCAGCGTCTTGCGCGGCTCGCCGGCGCGCGCTTCGGCCTCCAGGTGCAGCGCCTGACCGCCCCGCTCCAGTGCGGCGGCGGCGACGGCGATGCCATCCATGGTGACGCGGTCATGCGGTGGCAGATCGCGGTCCGCCAGCACCGGCTCGCGCAACACGCGCCCTACCGACGCCATGAGGGCGCAGTGCTCCGCCGGCAGGGTTACGGCGCGGGCAGTGAGGAGGCGGTCGACGTCGGCGACGGAATTCATGGCGGTGCAGTCTCCCTCAGCGTACTGCCGCACTCACGCTCCGGTCAACGAACGTACGCCCCGGACAGGTTTTGGAATAGCGTGGATCACGATGGTGTCGCTTGGGGCATGGAGAATGATCGTAGGCTGCGCCGTAGCAGCGGTGTTGGCGGCCGCCGCGGCGACGCCGGCGCTGGCGCACGATGTGCGGGACGACGTGGCGCGAATTGCGGTAGTGTCCGCGTTCGCGCCGGAGCTGGCGCTTGTCGTGGGTGAGCTCGACGGGGCAGCGACCCACTCGGTGAACGGCGTCGAGTTCTCGGTCGGCACCTTGCAGGGGCGGGACGTGGTGCTGTTCCTGAGCGGCATCAGCGTCGTCAACGCGGCGATGGCGGCCCCGCTCGCGTTGGATCACTTCAACATCGAACGCATCGTGTGCTCCGGAATCGCAGGCGGCGGCGATCCCGCGCTGCACATCGGCGACGTCGTGATCGCGGAGCGGTGGGGTCAGTACCTGCGTAGCCGGCTTGCCCTTATTCTGTTTGGAGCCGGCGCCGCAACAGCTCCGTGGTACCCGTCGGCACGCGCAGCAGCTTGTTGCGGCCGCGGCCGCCGGCCAGCAGCGCCACCGCCCGCCGGGGCACGCCGGCGGCACGTGCGACCAGGGCCGTCAGCGCGCGGTTGGCGCGGCCTCCCTCGGGAGGCGCGGCGACCTGCGCCCACAGCACCTCGCCCATCCCACGCGCGGCCGCGCCCGCCGCTTGCGGCCGGAACCCGAGCAGCCGGTCGGCGCCGGCGCGCGGAGTGACCCGCACCGCGAGCACTTCGCCGGCATCCGCTTCCGGTATCTTGTCCAAGGCGCGCCTATGCGCCATGTTACACTGACCCATGGCACAAAGGGACATCGCGCCGTTCTGTGAACAGGTTCGCACCATCGAACGCAACGTCTGTGAGGTGTTCATCGGAAAGCAGCGTCAGGTACGGCATATGCTGGTCGGGTTCATCGCCGGTCTGCACGTGCTGATCGAGGATGTGCCGGGGGTCGGCAAGACCACCCTGGCGCGGTGTTTGGCGGCCAGCACCGGCATCGACTACGGGCGCATCCAGTTTACCCCGGATCTGCTGCCCGGCGACATCGTCGGGATGACGGTGTGGAACAACGAGAACCGCCAGTTCGAGTTCAAGCAGGGCGCCATCATGCACCAGTTCATCCTGGCGGACGAGATCAATCGCGCCTCGCCGCGCACCCAGTCGAGCCTGCTGGAGGCGATGCAGGAAGGCTCGGTGACCGTGGACGGCACCACCTACCGACTGCCGGAGCCGTTCTTCGTCATCGCCACCCAGAACCCGGTGACCTTCATCGGCGTGTTCCACCTGCCGGAGGGGGAGCTCGACCGCTTCGGCATCTCGCTGTCCATCGGCTATCCGCACAGCGACGACGAGGTGCGCATCCTCGACCAGTACGCCTGGGACCCGCTGCACAAGTTGCAGCCCGTGGTGCAGCCCGATGACGTGACCGAACTGCGCAACGTGGTGCGCTCGGTCACCGTGTCTCCCGACGTGCGCCGCTTCATCATCGGGCTGGCCAACCAGACCCGCACCAGCTCGCTGTTGCGCCTCGGCATCAGCCCGCGCGCTTCGCAGCACATCATGCTGGCGGCGCAGGCGGAAGCGCTGATCACCGGTCGCGACTACGTGATGCCGGAAGACGTGATAGCGGTGGCCGGCATCGTGCTCACGCACCGGGTTGTGCTATCGGCGGAGGCGCGTATGGAGAACCTGTCGCCCGCACAGGTGGTTGAGCGGATCCTGCAGCAGGTGCCGATACCGACCGGGCTGTCGTGAGCAGCCGGCTGGCCCCGACGCCGTTGCAGTGGGGGGCACGCCTCGCCGCGCGGTTTCCGTTCACGTTCCGGTTGCGCGCCTGTGGCGTATACCTGTTCGCCATCGTCATCGGCTACCTGGCGGCCGCCTACCTGGGGACTTTCTTCGCGGTGTTCGCCACCATGTTCATCCTGCTGCCGCTCATCTCGCTGCTGCTGCTGCTGATCGCCGCCGCCGGCCTGCGCTACAGCCAGCACTTCAGCAATGAGCAGCCGGTCAAGGGCCAGGAACTGCAGTACCGCTGCATCATCGAAAACGGCTCCGCCCTGCCCCTGCCGCGGGTGCGGGCCCTGTTCCGCGCGATTCTTCCCACGGCGGACGGTGGGAACGAAGGTCAGTCCGGCGCCGGCAGGGCAGCCCAGAGCCTGCTCACCTACCTGCCCGGCCACCAGTACATGGAGCGGGAGCAGACCGTGCAGCTCCCCTACCGCGGCATCTACACCGTGGGACTGGACCGCATCGAGCTGGGCGATACCCTGCAGCTGTTCACGGTGCGCCCCCGCGTCAAGGTGCGGGAATTCCGGGTCTACCCGCGCATCCTCCCCATCGGCAGCTTCGAACCCGGCTCGGAACGCCGCCTGGGCACCGCCGAGGTGGGCTCGCTCGGCACCCTGCCCGACTATTCGCTGTTCAACCATCTGCGGGAGTACCGGCCCGGCGAATCGGTGCGCCACCTGGCGTGGAAGAAGTTCGCCAGCACCGGCGTGCCGGTGGTCAAGGACTACGACTCGACCAGCGAGCCCGCGGTGAGCATCTACGTGGACCTGCGGCCGGTACCGGCCGCAGCGCCTGACGTGCTGCTGACCGAGGACGTAACCGTGGAAGCCCTGGTGGCGCTGGTCAACCACTTCCTGCAACGCAACCTGCCGGTCACGGTACGCGCCGCCAGCCGCGAGCTGTACGAGTTCATCGGCGACCACAGCTCCGACTTCGCACGTTTCTACGAGTCCACCTTCGACCTGCTGTTCGTCAGCGACATCTCCGCCGCGCGCCTGTACGAGACCCACCTCGAGACCGGCATGAACACCGAGGTCAACTCGATGTTCTTCATCACCCACCTGCTCGATCCCGAGATCCTGCTGCTGTTGGAAGAGCAACGCGCCAGCAACTTCCAGGTGACGCTGATCTACAACCAGACCGCGGGGGCGGGAGATTCCCACGGTGCCTACTTCAGCCGCCTGGGCGAGCAGGGCACGCGGGTGGTCGCGCTACGCAGCGCGGGCTCGATCGTCACCGACCTGGAGGCAAACCATGAAGAGGGTTGAGTGGTTGCCGTCCGCCGAGCGGATCAAGGCACTCCTGGCACTGGTCTACGGGGTGGGGATTCCCCTGCTGTTCTGGGCCAACACGCAGTCGTCGCTGGAGCTGTATCTGCTGCTGGCCGTGGTGGTCCCGATGACGGTGCTGCACGTCAGTCGCGCGCTGGCGCGGGGCGCGTTGCGCGCGGTGCTGAGCACGGTTTCGCTGCTGGTGACGGCAGCCTTCGGGGTGTCGGTGCTGATCGGCATCATCATCACTCCCTTCTCCGCCTACAAGCTGTGGTTCGAGGCGATGGCCGAGGGCACCGGTACCGGCACGGTGTCCAACCTGTTCACCCTGCTGTCCGCGTTCTTCTCCACCTCCCTGGGAGCCACTTTCATCAGCATGGGGTTCGTGTGGCCGCTGCTGCTCTCCGCCGCGTTCGTGTCCGCTCTGGTCGCGGTCATACTGCAAGTCACGCCGCTCTACGTGCTTACCCTCCTTTCCGGCCTCGCCTGCGTCTGCTACCTGCTGTTCCGCGGACGCGAGGGCAGCTACCGAATCCGGCGCGCGGTGTACGCGACCGGCCTGTTTTGCGCGGTGCTGCTGTGCGCCACCCTGCTGTCCGGCAGCCGTACCGCCACCGGCAGCCGGTTCATCGACGTGACCCTGCATCCTCAGCTGCGCCAGTACGTGTCCAACACGCTGCCGCAGTTCCCGCTGCTGTACGGCATTCCCGGCTACGGCTACTCGTTCCAGGAACGCTCCCTCGGCGGCTCACCGGTGCTCTCGCCGTTGCCGATCTTCCGCGTCACGGCAGATGTGGACGGTCCGCTGTACCTGAAGACCGACGTGTTCGACTACTACGACGGCAAGAACTGGAAGACCACCTTCAAGCCGGAGCACAGCATCGCCGCGGATTCGATCCTGCTGCGCGGCCGCCCGCGCCGGCGCGACGCGGCGATTCGGGTCGAGTTGCTGATCGACTTCTACAACAAGCTGCCCTACCCCCTGGACGCCAGCCTGTTCCGGTTCGGACGTAACGTTCCGCTGCTGGACAACGGCCACTTCCACCGCGGCTTCCAACTGGTCGATCCGCTGGTGGCGGGCGACGTGCTGTTCATCGAACGGGGCGGCGAGGCAGCCACCGAGCTGTCGGAGGAGGAGCGGCGGCGCTACCTGCAGCTGCCGCGCGGCATCAGCCGCGAGGTGCGGGAGATCGCGGCCAGCTTCGAGGACCCGGCGGTGACGCCGCGCCAGCATCTGAGTGGGATCGCCAGCTATCTGTCGAAAACCTGCACCTACTCCCTCAACGTCGACAATTTGCGCCGCTCCGAGGATTTTCTGGACAAGTTCCTGTTCGACGAGCAGAAGGGCTACTGCGTGCACTTCGCCACGGCCTTCACCGCCTTGGCGCGGCTCAACGGCTACCCGGCGCGCTACAACACCGGTTTCCTGGTCAACTTCCCCGCCGGCAAGAACGAAACCGACGTCACCGGGCTCGCCGCTCATAGCTGGCCGGAGGTCTGGATCGAGAACAGCGGCTGGATCCGCTGGGAGGCGACGCCGGCGGTGAGCCCCAGTGCCTACAGCAACTTCTTCGACGAGGAGGAGTTGCTGGCGATGTACGGGTTCGAGATGGAGATGGACTCCTTCACCCTGCGCCAGGTGCAGTCGATCCTCGGCGACCGCGAGCTGGACGTACCGCTGGAGGGCGAGGGAGCACTGGCCAAGTCGCAGGCCCGGTCGCCGTGGCAGATTGCCGGGGCGGTTGCCGCCGCGCTGGTGCTGGCGCTGCTCGGCTGGCGGGTGATCCGCCGCCTGCGGGCGCCGCGCGTGGCGCGTGAGCTGCGGCCGCTGATCCGCCTGTCGCAGCGCTACGTAGTGCTGGGGCGCACGCTGGGAGTGCCGGATCCGCGTCGTACCGGCTGGGTGGCATGGCGTGACGTCTACCGCGCGCGCAGCGCACGGCGGGCGCCGGCCGCGCGCCGGCTGCTGGAGCGGTTCACCATCCTCGTGGCGCAGGCGGTGTACGGCGGCCGCCACGCCACCGCGCGCGACCTGCGCTTCATCCGCGCAGCGTATTGGCGCCTGCTGCGCTACCGTCTGTTCGGCACCCGCCGGCCACAACCGACTGCCGAGCCGGCGCCCGATTCCGGCGCGGTGTAGCTCCGCGGCAGCGCGCATACGTACCTTCAGGACGACCGATGGCAACCAGTGAAGACAGGGCGCGTGCCCGCGCCGCCGGACACCCGGCGGCGACGCCGGAGGAACGACCGCTCCCGCAAGGTGCGGACCGGGTCGAAGACGGCGTGCGGCGCGTCGCGCAGGCGGCGTTCCCCACCCTGTTCGGGGAGTTCACGTTGATCGGCTTCGAAGACCGGGAGGCGGGCAGCGAGCTCACCGCGGTGGTGCGCGGCGACGTCCGCGGCGCTGCCGACTGTCCGGTGCGGGTGCACTCCGAGTGCCACACCGGCGACATCTTCGGCTCACTGCGCTGCGACTGCCGCGAGCAACTGGAGGAGTCGCTGCGCTATATCGCCGCCCGCGACCGCGGTGCGGTGATCTATCTGCGCCAGGAGGGTCGCGGGATCGGCCTGCTGAACAAGATCCGCGCCTATCACCTGCAGGACCAGGGCCTGGACACCGTGGCTGCAAACGAACAGCTCGGCTTCCCGGCGGACGCCCGCGACTACCGGGTGGCGGCGCGGATCATCGAGCTGCTCGGCATCGCCTCGGTACGCCTGCTGACCAACAACCCGGCCAAGATCGCCGGCCTGCAACGCGAGGGCATCGCCGTCACCGGCCGCATCCCGGTAGTGGTGCCGGCCAACCGCGTCAACGGCCGCTACCTCGCCACCAAGCGCACCCGCCTGGGCCACCTGCCGTAGACCGCGACCGCACCCGCGACCTGGAGCCGTCAACCTGCGCCTGACGCCGTTGGTGGGGTACCGGGGAGTTGACGGGCCAGATCCTGCGGTGTGCTCACCGGCAGGTCGCAGGTGAAGTTGCGGCATACGTAGGCGCGCGCGCCGGGACCGGCGTCGCTCATGGCGGCCACGGCGGGGTGGCGCTGCCGCCACCAGGGCACGGCGGCGCTGGGCAGGTGGACCACCAGCGCCTCCGGGAGGTAGTGGCGGGCCAACTCGTGGCGCAGCGGCGCGGTCTCCTCCCATTCGCCGGCCAGCACCACCTCGACCGGTGCGCCCGCCGCCAGGTCCGCCGCCACCGCCACTAGCGGCATCGCCGTAGGCTGGGCGGCGGCCGCTCCGGCGACGGCTGCCAGCGCCCGTTGGGCGGCTTCCTGCCAGTCGGCACGCCCCGCCAGACGGCCGAGACGCAGCAGACCGAGCACCGCGGCGGCAGTTCCGGAGGGTTCCGCGGAGTCGTACAGCTCACTGGTGCGGACGATCAGATCGGGCTGTCCGCCGGGAGTGTCGTAGAGCGCCCCGTTGGGGGCGGCGAACAACTCCAGGATGGCATCGGCAAGCTCACCCGCCAGCTCCAGCACCCAGACCTCGCCGTTGCTTTGGTACAGCTCCAGCAGCCCTTCGATCAGGTAGGCGTAGTCGGCCAGACCGGCGGCGTGGCGCGCTTCCCCGGCGCGGTACCGGCGCAGCAGCCGTCCCCCCTGCAACAGCTCGCGGCGCACGAAGGCCGCGGCGGCAGCGGCGGCGGTGACGAAGTCGTGTCGCTGCAGGACGCGCCCGGCGGCGGCCAGCGCCGCGATCGCCAGCCCGTTCCAGGCGGCGATGATCTTGTCGTCCAGCAACGGCCGCGCGCGCCGATCACGGGCCGCCGTCAGCGCCGCCCGCCAGCGCTCCGGCAGCGGCCCGTCGCCGCGCGCGCGGTACAGCACGTTGCCGGCGCCGAACTCGCCGTGTGGATCGGACAGCGTGTTGCCTTCGGCGGTGAGGCCGTACGTGTCGATCAGTTCCTCCACGCCGGCGACGCCGGCAGCGCGGAACGTTGCCCGCACCTGGTCGACGCTCCACAGGTAGAACGCCCCTTCCACCTTCTCCTCCGGGCGCTGCGGGTCGCGCGCGGAATCGGCATCCTCGGCGGAATAGAATCCGCCCTCGGGAGCCTGCAGATCGTGCAGCAGATAGTCGAGGGTGGCGGCGGCGACGGCCGCGTGGGTGCGGTCCCCGGTGATCTGGTAGGCGGCGGTGTAGGCGGTGGCAAGCTGCGCCTGGTCGTAGAGCATCTTCTCGAAGTGGGGGACGCGCCAGTAGCGGTCCACGCTGTAACGGTGGAACCCGCCGCCCAGGTGATCGTACATGCCGCCGCGCGCCATCTGGCGCAGCGTCGCCAGCGCCATCTCCAGGGTCGGCTCGCTGCCGGCCCGCCGGTAGTGCTGGAACAGCGCGGTGAACACCGCCGGGCGCGGGAACTTCGGGGCGGCGCCGAACCCGCCGTACTCGGCATCGAAGGAGGACGCCAGGCCGTCCGCGACCGCGGCCAGCAGATCGGAACCTCCCGAGGCCGCCGCCGGACCGGACACCGCGCCACCGGCAACCCCGGTGGCTTGCCGCACGGCCGTGGTGATGCGCGCCGCGGTCGCTTCCACGTCGGAGCGCCGCTCGCGCCAGTGGCGCGCGAGGAACGGCAGCAACTCCTGGAATCCCGGCCGGCCGTAGGCGGAGCGCGGCGGGAAGTAGGTGCCGGCGTAGAACGGCAGCCGCTGCGGCGTGAGGAACACCGACATCGGCCAGCCGCCGGAGCCGGTGACCGCCTGCACCACGCTCATGTAGATACGATCCACGTCGGGCCGCTCCTCGCGGTCGATCTTGACGTTGACGAAGTGCTCGTTCATCACCGCCGCGATCGCCTCATCCTCGAACGACTCGTGCTCCATGACGTGACACCAGTGGCAGGTGGAGTAGCCGATGGAGACGAACAACGGCTTGTCGGCGGCGGCGGCGGCGGCGAACGCCTCCTCTCCCCAGGGGTACCAGTCGACGGGGTTGAAGGCGTGCTGCAGCAGGTAGGGACTGCCCTCCTGGAGCAGGCGGTTCGAACGCAGGCCCGCCGCGCGCCGGCGGGCTATGAACGCCTCGGCGCGGTTCGCGGCGGCAGCGGCGTCTTGATCGGCCATGGGCCACGATAGCAGGATGGACGGCCCGTGCCCAACACCACCGCACGATTACGCCATGAACGCCGCGCAACGCCGGCAGCGGGCACGGCATCCTGACAGCGTATGCGGGGGCAGGGTAGATTGCGCCATGCACGAGATGAAGCGCACGGCAACGTGCGGCCAGCTCACCGCGGCCGCGGCGGGCGAACAGGTGACCCTCAACGGCTGGGTCGCACGGATCCGCGACCACGGCGGCATTACCTTCGTCGACCTGCGCGACCGCTACGGCGTGACCCAGGTGGTGTTCGACGTCAGTGCGCCCGACGCGGGGCCGCTCGCCGCCGCCGTGCGCGACCTGAAGCTGGAATACTGCATCGCCGCGCGCGGCACCGTGCGCCGCCGGCCGCCGGACATGGTCAACCGCGACCTGGCCACCGGAGCGATCGAGGTCAGCGGCGAGCAGCTCCAGGTGCTGAGCACCTGCGCCACCCTGCCGTTCATGGTCAGCGACCAGGCCGGCGCCCACACCGAGGCACGCGAGGAGCTGCGGCTCAAGCACCGCTACCTCGACCTGCGCTCCGCCACCATGCAGCGCAACCTGGCGCTGCGTCACCGCGCCGCCCAGGCACTTCGCGCCGCGCTCAACGAGCGTGACTTCCTGGAGATCGAGACCCCCACCCTGATGCGCTCCACCCCGGAGGGGGCGCGCGACTTCGTGGTGCCGTCGCGGCTGAAACCGGGCAATTTCTACGCCCTGCCGCAGTCCCCCCAGATCCTCAAGCAGCTTCTGATGCTGTCGGGATACGACCGCTACTACCAGTTGGCGCGCTGCTACCGCGACGAGGACGCACGCGGCGACCGCCAGCCGGAGTTCACCCAGCTCGACTTCGAGATGACCTTCGTCGGCCAGGAGGAAGTGCTGGCGGTGCTGGAAGCGGCGTTCGCGGCCGCGTTCCGCGCGGGAATCGGCCACGAATTGCCGCTCCCGTTTCCCCGCATCACCTTTCACGATGCGATGAACCGCTACGGGTCGGATCGGCCCGACCTGCGCTACGGACTGGAGTTGCAGGACTTCACCGAGCTGGCGCGCGCCGGTGACTTCGGAATCTTCAGCCGCGCCGTGGAGCGCGGCGGCACGGTGAAGGCCTTGCGGGCACCGGGCCTGGCCGGGTACTCGCGGCGCCGGATCGAGGAGCTGGAGGAGCACGCCAAGACCTACGGCGGCGCCGGACTGGCCTGGATGAAGGGTGGAGCGGATGGCTTGGAGGGCGGCGTGGCGCGTTTCTACCAGGGGCAGCAGGAGGATATTCGCAGCGGCCTGGGAGTGGAGCAGGGCGACCTGCTGCTGCTGGTGGCGGCTCCGTGGCGCACCGCCTGCACGGCGCTGGGCGCGGTGCGCACCGAGCTGGCACAGCGCGAGGGACTGGCCGCGAACGGCACGTTCCGTCCCTGCTTCGTGACCGACTTCCCGCTGTTCGCGTGGAACGAGGAGGAGCAGCGCTGGGACGCCGAGCACCACATGTTCTCGCTGCCTCAGGCGCAGTATCTGGAGAGTATGGAACAGGATCCGGAGGCGGTACGCGGCGAGTTGTACGACGCGGTGATCAACGGCCTGGAGGTGGCCAGCGGCTCGATCCGAATCCACGACCCGGCGCTGCAGCGGCGGGTGTTTGCGATCCTGGGAGTCTCGGAGGCCGAAGCCACGCAGCGCTTCGGGTTCATGCTGGACGCGTTCCGCTACGGCGCACCGCACCACGGCGGCGCCGCCATCGGCTTCGACCGCACGGTGATGCTGATGGCGGGCGAAGCCACCATCCGCGACGTGATCGCCTTCCCGAAAAACACCTGGGCGGCATCCCCGATGGACGACTCCCCCGCCCCGCTGGACGACCACCAGCTCCGCGAGCTGCGGCTGGCAATCCGTGAATCCGCGGCGCCGTGAGTCCCCTTCTGCATGTCCCGCGTGGATGACGGGCCGCGCCCGGACGCGACCCTGCCGGAGGTGCTCGCACAGCAATCCGCGGATCATCTGCGCAGTCTGCTCAATCTGCTGCCGCGGGAGCGGCCGCGCCCGACCCGCAAGGCGGAACTGGCGGCGGCCATCGAGCGCCGACTCGCGGGCGATCGGCTGAATGAACTGTGGGGCAGCCTTACCCGGATCCAACGCTACGCCGTAAGCGAGGTGCTGTACAGCACCGACGGCGCCTTCCATCCACAGCGATTCCAGGCCAAGTACGGCGCCCTGCCTGGCGGCGTCGCGACCGAGCCGGGTCGTGAGCCCGCGGCGTCGCTCCTGTCCCTGTTGCTTTACGCCGGCAGCTCGTACAGCGGAGGCACGGCGATCATCCCCGCCGACCTGAAGGAGCGACTGCGTGCCTTCGTACCGCGGCCGCCGCCCCTGACCATGGCGGCGCAGGATGAGCTGCCGGAAGCGATCGCGCAGCCGCGCCGCGGCTACTACGGCAAGCAAGCCCGTCCCGTCGACCAGGTGCCGCTGACGCGGCGCGACATGGAGCGTGCCGCGCAACAGGATCTGTTGGCGGTGCTGCGGCTGGTCGACGGCGGCAGCGTCGCCGTCAGCGGCAAGCCACGGCGGCCGCCGTGCGCCGGATCGCCGCCGTGCTGCACGGCGGCGACTTCTTCGACCCGGCGCCGCGGAAGCAGCACTCCGGGGAGCAGACCGTCGGTCCGATCAAGGCGTTCGCCTGGCCCTTGCTGCTGCAGACCGCCCGGCTGGCCGAGCTGCACGGCAGCAAGCTGGCATTGACCAGAGCGGGACGCGCAGCCCTGGGAACGCCGCCGGCGGAGACCTTGCGGCTGCTGTGGGACCGCTGGCTGGGGAGCACCTCCTTCGACGAGTTTCGGCGCATCGAGGCGATCAAGGGGCAGCGCGGGCGCGGCGCGCGCGCGCTGACCGCGGCCAGGCACCGCCGCGACAGCATCGTCGAGGCGCTCGAGGAATGCCCGGCCGACCGGTGGGTGAGTTGCGACGAGCTGGCGCGCTTCATGCAGGCGGCGGACCTGGAATTCAGCATCACCCGCAACCCATGGAGCCTCTACATCGGCGAATCCCGCTACGGCAGTCTCGGGTACGGCGGCTATCACGACTGGGGCATCCTGCAAGGTCGCTACCTGCTCGGTTTCCTGTTCGAGTATGCCGCCACGCTGGGCGTGGTCGACGTGGCGTATACCGACCCGCTGGGTGCACGGCTGGACTTCACGCAACTGGGCAACGCCGATGAACTCGACTTTCTGAGCCGCTACGACGGCCTGCGGTACTTCCGCCTTACGGCGCTGGGAACCTGGTGCCTGGGCAGGGCCGAGAGCTACCAACCGCGCCCGCCGGCGGCGCGCGCATCCATCACGGTGTTTCCCGACCTGCGACTGCAGGTGCAGGGAACGGCCCTGACGAAGGATGAAGCACTGTTGCTGGAGACCTATGCACGGCAGGAAGCGGCGGATGTCTGGCGTCTGGACCGTGACAAGACGCTGGCGGCCCTGGAGAACGGCAGCCGCGTGGACGAATTGCGCGAGTATCTGACCACGCGCGACGAGCAGCCGCTGCCGGAAACGGTCGAGGGTTTCCTCGACACTACCGCACGCCGGTCGCAGGCGCTGGTGGCGCAAGGCACCGCGCTGCTGATCGAGTGCGCCGACGCGGCGCTGGCCGATCAGTTCGCCACCCACGAGCCGACCGCCAGGCTGTGCCGGCGCGCCGGCGCGCGAGGTCTCGTGGTCCGCACCGAGGCCGAGGGCAAGTTCCGCAAGGCGATCCGGGAACTGGGCTACGGCATGCCCCGCCGGTGACCGCAACGGGCGCACGTATCGATGCAGCCAGACGGCTCGAACCGGCGGCAATCGACCTTGCGGTGCGCGCCCATGTTCGGCATGCTCACACCCGATACCATGAGTTGCTCATCCACGGCCAGGATCGCGCGACCGCGCGGGCGTCCGTGGCGGCTGACGTGCAGCAGGTACTGAACGCTTGGCAAGAGCCCTGAAGCAGGCCCGCCCCCGCAGCGTGCATCAGTTTGAGAAACGACCCCTCCATCACCGACCCCGCGAAGGTATGGGGGCTGTGATCCGCCGCTACGTCAAAAGCGCGCGCCGCCACCCGCTATTTTGCGTCCGCCTGAAAGTCGGTTGACCACATCGGCTTCCCAAGATCGGTTCTGGTTCACGGTGATTGGGATCCTCAGCGTGGCGGCGCTTGCCGCGGTCACATTCGTGGTAACCGGGCCCCGGCACCGGTCCGGCCTCGACGTGTCGGCGCTGCCGGCGGTGAACACCGCGTGGAACGCCACGGCGGCGGTACTTCTGGTGGCCGCCTTCATCGCCATTCGCCGCGGCGCAGTGGCCGTTCATCGCGCGCTGGTCCTGTGCGCGTTCGGAGCCTCGACGCTGTTCCTCGCCGGATACCTGATCTATCACGCATACGGCGAGGGACCGCGACTCTACGCCGGGCCGATGGCCTCGCTGTACTACGCCATTCTCGCGAGCCACGTCATCCTGGCGGCGGGGATCATACCGCTGGCGCTGATCACGCTACGTCTCGGCTGGACACGCCATCGCAACCATCGGAGGATCGCCCGGATAGCGCTTCCGCTCTGGCTGTACGTATCCATCACCGGCGTCGCCGTTTTCGCCTTCCTGCACTGGCCCACCAAATAAGAAGAAGCGAGCAAGCGCAGATCGCCGAACAAGACGACCCCGCAAACCGACTGAGCCGAATTCACGGGGCGAACCGGGTTACACTACGGCTACTATAGTCGGCCTACTGAGCCACACTCCGTTGCAGGTTCTGAAACTCCGGCTTTTCGACAACAACCGGATCTGAGTTCTTCAGAGACTCAAGAATCGGGCGAAGGATCATCTTGTCGTCAGTCGAGATCGGCCCCGGGCCGGCTACACCCGCAAGAAGCCGAAGCACAGCGTCCGGATGCTGTTCGACATGCTTGCAGTCCTTACTGACAAGCTGATACAGCGGTAGCAGCCGATGAATGGGCTGAATAAGTCCCATTTCCAACGACCAGGAAACGGCGTCCGGAAACGCGCGGCCGGACTCCATAATCAACCCAAGCATCGTGGCCGCAGTTTGGGCTGTGTTCCGTCCTCGTTCCCTTGGCCAGTAATCGTCCAGCCATGGTTTCAGCTTGCTAAACCAGATCTGAGAGCGTTCCTCTGCGGTACCGGTCAGCCTCATCAAGAGGTATTGGAGCGCTCCATCGAGAGCATCTTCGGATAGCGAGTCGATCGCTCTGCGTACTCGTTGGGTATCAAGAGCATTCACCACATCAATGCAAATCATCACTAGCAGTCCTATTAGGACCTTCATGGGATCATGAACAGCGTCATACGTTTCGAGCATGGTGAGAAACTGGGACTTGATGGCCGCAAGAAGATTAGGCCCGATCTTCGGTGACCAGGCATAACCACACCAGAGAGCGACAGCTTCGTCCGATTTCGTTGTGTCGAGGCGTGAAATAATGTTGTTCTCAGTCCAGGTCGGATCAACGCTATGCAATGAGTAAAGGCGCGAGGCGAGCACCGTACGGCCTGGCCAGCCGTCCGCATCGGCGACAACCTGATCGAAATACACTCGGACCGCATCAGGTAATCCTCGTTTCCCACGTGGCTTGTATTTCCAGAACCGTTCGAGCGCGGCCTGTGCGAGTCTCCCGGCGACGGAATTTAGAGCGGAATCAAGTGGCGTATCGGTCCTTTCGACCGTACGAACGCCGGTCCACGCCCTCACCCATATTTTACGGAAACGAGATTCCTGGCTGATCCCGCACTCTTTAGTGAGATCTTCCGCGAATCCGGCTATTGCAGAGCCGACGCGTGCGAACAGCTCATCAGGTGCGCGCATAAGCAGATCTACTACTTGGTCCTGCAACTCGCTTGTCAGCTTCTCCCTGCGTCGCAAGTAGGAAACGGCCTCAAGGAAGTACCCCCAATATTCCGAATCTTCATGAAAGAGGTCGCGAAGTGCTCCTATGGCTTTTTCAGGTTGTTGTATGGCGAAACCCATGAATCCTAAGGGTTTGATCGCTTGGATTCTCACCGCCTCGACAATGTCTTCTGGCGTTCCACCAATCAGATGATCGGACGCAAATTCCTCAGGACCGACCCATCGTCCGCCGTCGCTCCAAATTGGGAATTCATCACGTTCATCGAGGTCGTCCTCGGGAGATGGCCGCCACTTGTTCGCCAACGCCCTAGAATCCTCATCAAGCGAGACTCCGGAACAAGCAAGTTTGTAGAGTCGGATAATCTGTTCGGCTCGTACGTGATCGCCCATCATCATGGTCCTACGTGAATCGCACGCACTATTTCGTCGAGCAGTTTCTTCGTCAGGCGTGGACCAGCCAACCTTAGGAAACGGAGCACCTCCCGTCGCATCTCAGGATTCCACAGGCCAGGCTTCGAGCCAGCGAGCAGTAGTCTTCTAGCACGGCGGATGTCTGAATTAGGATCGTCGGTAAGTGCATGCAGCGCGAGCCGTTTGAATAGCGGGTGTTCGACAACATCCAACGGTCGAGAAGGTTCCTCGCTCTAGCGCGACTACTCGCCGCCATGGCGAAATAACTGTCTCGTACCAAGTCCACGAGATAGCCCCATTCATCGCATACGCTGTTTTGATTGTGCGGCGCGATTGACCGCCGAACCCCTAATGACAAACTTGCGCCACCTATATCTTCCAGTAGTGAAAGCGCATGTTCAAGGTAGCCGGTGAGCCGATGGGCATGCCGACAGAGTACGTCCTTGTCCTTCAGGACGGATTGTATCTGGTCGCGCTCACCATCGTCACCAACCACCAACTCTATGTGAGCGCTGGAGTCAGTGGGAGACAACGGAGTTGACGGCAGCGTCATGCGCAGGGCTTGACCGGCACGAACGGCGAGCCGTGGTGCGATGCTAGCGATGACCTGCTCGGCGATGCGTCGCCGCTCGGGATGCGATGCGACCGACAGATGGGCGGGAGTAAAGAGAAACCGATGTTGGTCCGCAGGAGCGTCAGATGCCAGGATGGTCCAGAGATGCCTGAGCCTCGCCGGCACCTCGACGCTTGCAGTCGCCAGATTGGATCGGACCTGATTGCGAAGAAACGGATGAAGGCAACCACCCTTCTTGAGGACCCACGATAATGTCTGAGGCACATGCACGTGACGCGCAATCCAGCGTGCCAAGTGTCGGGTTACCACTCTTGGAGGACCCGGTACCTGGGTGTGGTGTACGAGCCGGACCGAGGACTCACTGGAGCCCGACGCTGGACACTCGAACAACCCCGCTCTGTCAAGTGCGTGGAGCCACTGTTCGAGCTTTGGGTAATCGGCTGTATCAGTCATGGGAGGCGCGTCGGATAGCTTCTCGGCCGTTGTCGGATCCTGCAAAGCCCAAGTTACGCGTTCGGCATGGGGCCCATCGGGAAGCAGGCGCATCTCTTCAAATACGATTCGCTCTCGCAGTGGAAGGGATCGGTCTTGATCTTCGTCCACCCCACCAATGTTTCGGAGAAAAGGCGGTGGCGGTCCCGCTGATCGTAGAGAATCGGTTTCACGTTCTTGGCATGCCACGTACGTTCCGTGTCTTCTCGACTGCAAGCGCTGCCATCGTACGGTGCGAAAGCGTAGGCCGCCCTATAGCCAGCTCCCCTTGCGATTTCTGCCGCTAGTGCATCCACTAAGTAGGTCATCACTCGATCGTCCAGGCTGTAACCAACAAATACGACGGCGAACTCTCGAAAGAGCTCCGTCACGAATCGAGACGCCCACCGCTCGGTAAGGTAGGCGCGACCAAATTCGGCGGCGGTAAGAACCAGATCCAGGCCGCTATTCTCATCTCCCTTGAGGATTCTGCCATGCAGATGCACGACTGACGACCAGTTGTGCGCTTTCGGAACGGGGAACTTCGGAGCCGCATCAATCCGCCCCTCGCCGACACCCGCGTCAACGAACCGGTTGTCAAAGTTGGTGGTGACCAGACGAACTCCCTCCCCCACCTGCGACAACCTCAGGAGTGCTTCGTGGGTAGCCAATCGTCCAGTGT
>JAKZWC010000203.1:0-3164 GCA_047515735.1 Spirochaetales bacterium
GATCGATGGTGCCGCGGTCAGCACCGCGCCGCGCGCTCGGCCGTCGCGTGGCTGGCTCGGGCGGCTAGCGGCGCGCGGTAGTCGGGACGCCAAGCGGCGGGTGGGCCGGGTCATGTCGTCTCCCATACACGTGCCAGTATAGGCGGCCCGCCCGGTGAGTGCAAGCACAATGCATCTGCCCCTGTAGAGCCATGGACGGTCCCTGTAGCGCCCACAACAAGTTAGCGCTTATGTATGGAGCCCCCTGTACCCTTTAGAGAGTAGATAGTTCGTCAGGGACTGCTAGAATCCCAGGCGGGCAAGGCAACCTGCCGGGAGCAACCTTGGCCCCCCTGCGCCAGAGAGCACCTGGGGGGGACGTGTGCCCCGGCAGGAGAGCCGCGATGGATACCCAGTGAGGAGTTGTGCCGAGGAGCGAAGGTGCCAGGAGCGCCGGAGCCCGGGAGCACCAGTACAGGGGCGGAACGACATCGTGGCAGCCGAGCTACACCAATCTCGGGGGTAACAACATGTCAACCGAACAGTGGTTCGTGGGAATCGATTGGGCGACCAAGCAGCATCAGATCTGTGTCCTTGATGGTGACGGCAAGGTAGTCAGGGAGCGCCAGGTGGCGCATAGCGGCGCCGGCATCGCCGACCTGTGGAGGTGGTTGGATGAGCTGTCCGGCGGGCACCCGGAGAGCGTTCACGCAGCGATCGAGATGCCGCATGGAGCGGTGGTCGAGACGCTGCTGGAGCGCGACGTGCAGGTGTACGCGATCAATCCCAAGCAGCTGGATCGATTTCGCGACCGGTTTACGGTGTCCGGCGCCAAGGATGACCGCCGCGACGCGCGGGTGTTGGCAGACTCACTGCGCACCGATCGGCGCAGTTTTCGTCATCTGCAGCTCCAGGAACCGGAGGTGATCGAGTTGCGGGAATGGTCGCGCATGAATGGCGAGTTGCAGGAGGAACGGAACCGGCTGACCAATCGCATGCGCGAGCAACTGCGTCGCTACTACCCGCAGATGCTGGAGTTGGGCGGTGATCTGGACGCAGGGTGGTTTCTGGAGTTGTGGGAGAAGGCCCCTACGCCGAAGGAGGCAGCGCGGATCCGCAAGGCGTCGATCGCGGCAATCCTGAAGAGAAACCGCATCCGGCGGCACGATGCTGCCGGTGTGCTGCGCATCCTGCGGCAGCAGCCGCTTGAGGTGGGCCGCGGGACGATAGCCGCGGCGAAGGCACACATCGAGAGCGTCATCGCCCGGCTGAAGCTGGTCGACCAGCAGATCGAGCAGGCGCACACTCGTCTCGACGAGTTATTCGCCGAGATCCTGGCCAACGACGACTCGGATGAAAGAGAAGAGCAGCGTGACGTCTCTATCCTGCGCTCCATGCCGGGAATCGGTCGGATCGTCCTCGCCACGCTGCTCGCCGAAGCCTCACAGCCTCTGGCTGAACGAGACTACCACAGTTTGCGCATCCTGAGCGGGGTAGGGCCAGTGACTCGGCGCTCGGGGAACAGCTGCGTGGTGATCATGCGCCGTGCCTGCAACAAGCGGCTGCGTGAGGCGATGTATCACTGGGCGCGGGTCGCTATCCAGCACGATCGGGTGAGTCGGGAGCGGTATGACGAACTGCGAGCGCGCGGCCACCGCCATGCCCGCGCACTGCGTTCGGTCTCGGACCGGTTGCAATCGGTGGCCTGCGCGATGCTGCGTGATCGAAGTCAGTATGATCCGCAGCACCGGGCTGCCCGATCGGGGGCAGCCTGATCGAGGGTAGAGAGCCGGAGTAAGCCGGGGTGCCGTCGCGGGCCGACCGGCCAACGGGCTAACGCGGAGCCAGCGGCGCCGGGAATCGACGTTGACGGGTGTTGCAGGCTTGGCGGGGGAGGCCGGGGAGGTCGCGAACCAGATGCGACGCTGGGAATCGACGTTGACGGGTGTTGCAGGGGGTATCCTGGGGTACCCCCGTGGGCCTGGAGGGCCCTCACAGGGCCGCTATGAGTCTGGCCTGGACGCGGACCGGCCTGCAGCCGGCCAATAGCCGGCCAAATGACGACTCTGGAGGGCGCCAGGCGCCAGGGATCGGCGGCGTGGACGGCGAGCACGCCGTTGCTGCCCGAGCAGCGAGCAGCCTCGAAATGGAGTCGGCGTGGCGGCCAACGCGGAGCCGGAGGCCCGGGAACTGGCGTTGACGGGTATTGCAGGGGAACCCTTGGGGTACCGCGACGGGCCTGGAGGGCCGTCAGCGAGCCGCTCTGATGCCGACTTGCACGGCGAGCGGGCCGCAGAACGGCCAATGGCCGGCGAATGACGGCCTGCTGAGGGTGCCAATTGCCAGAAGCGGCGCCGGGTATCACCTCGGCGCGGGTGGCGATTCAGCACGACCGGTCAGTCGGGCGCGCTATGCCGCTGAGCGCGCGTGGACACTCCCAGGCCGCGCCTTGCGTACCCGTCTCGGACCGGTTACTTGCGGTCTCGCGGTGCTGCGAACTACGGCGAAAACTGCCGCTCGAAGGGGCTATCGCCGCTGCTGGTGGCCTGAGCGGCTCATTGCGTTGCAGATGTGCGGTCGCAGTGAGCGTGCTCGGCGGGAGGCTGGGGAGTTCGACGGAGCAATCGGGGGCTGCTTGGAGCAACGCAGTTGATCCGGGAAACGTGGGCTGAGGGGTAACGGCACCTGATTCTCGGGGGTATCCACGTGCCACCTTGCTGCCGCGAAGCCCACCACGGCGATCCTCGGGCGATGTTCGGAGGCCATCGACCGCCAGGAACGCCGGCTGGGCCTGAACGAGCGCTCTGAGGTGCTGTTGGGTGGTGGCATACGTTGCGCACGTCGGGCATCAGGTGGCGAAGCGGCCCCAGCGGCCGCCAGGTCAGGGCGTGACGAACACAGCGGGCGTGCTGCGGGTTCGGTCAGTCACGGCCGAACCCGCGCGGCGGCTCGACGCTGTCCAGTTCGGCAAGATCAAGCGAACAGATCGCCTGCAGCTTGTGTGCGAGCGCGGATTCCTGGAGATTGTCGGGCAGATTGTCGAGCCACGCTTGGTATTCACCCTGGAGGTCGAGCAGGGTGAGTACCGCATCCTGCCAGCGCCGCGGTCGCGACCTGCGGTCCGGCGGCGTGCGGTAATGCAGGCGCGGCTGCTGTGCCTTGCAGCGCTCTCGATGGCGCCGCTG
>JAKZWC010000204.1:0-14052 GCA_047515735.1 Spirochaetales bacterium
GTTTCCGGCCGATGCCACGACCAGCGTCCGCGGCTCGTCCACGGCCAGCCGTGCCGTGACCGCGAGCGCTTCGAGCTCCTTGAACGAGCAGCTCTCGAGATCGGCCCCGCGTTCCGGCCAGTAGCCGTTGTACAGGACCACCAACCTGTCCAGCCCCAGGTGCCGCGCCAGCCCGGAGCTGCGATAGGCCACGGGCCCGGCAGGAACACCGGTCGCGGCGGGATACGGCTCGTGCGGCGACCGGATCGGCAACCAGTGTCCGTACCGGAACAGACCTTGGCCGCCATTGACCACGAAGCGTCGCTCGGTGTATTCGGCGCGCAGGAGTCCCGCCGCCGGGTCGGCACAACTGCAGAACAGGGCGAACCCGTGACGACTCTCATCGTGTTGTCGCCCGCAGGACGTGCCCCGTAGGACATAGTGGCTGCCTTCCATTTCAACCTCGTTTGTGAATGTACGCCATGCGGCGGGATGTGGTGTTCCGCTGCTAGTGACAAAGGTGGTAGGGTGGTCCGGGAAACGGCCTACAAGGCACGGAAATGGTCCGACCGGTCCGCAACAGGGATGAATATCTGAACGCGTCATTCATTCATTCGCCGCAGGAGCAGTCCCCGCGCACCCGGCGCCGGGCGGCGCTGCTGGCCAACGGCGAGCGGATGTTCGCGGAGCAGGGCTACCGGGACGTCAGCGTGGAGCAGATCACGCACGCCTCGGGGCTCGCCACCGGGAGCTTCTACAACTACTTCCCGAGCAAGGAGGCGTTCTACGCCCACATCCTCGAACTCATCGAACGTCGCGCCATCAGCGAGGCGCGTCGCGTCGTCAGCCGTTTCGAGTCGCCCATGAACCAGCTCAAGGCGCTGTACCGGTTCATTACCCTGGGACTGCGGCGCAGCCCCATTCTGCGCGGCATGCTGACCGGCGATCGGCGCTTCGCGTGCCCGGGAACGGGACCCGTGCAGCGCTCGGAATGGATGCTCACGAACATCGGCGACATGATCGACGAGATACTCCGCGCCGGCGCCCGGCGGCGGACCTTCCGCATCGCCCGTTTCCGCAACGCGCGCCGGATGTTGATCGCGCTCTATACCTCGTTGCTGGCGGATTTTGGCAGCGAAGGCAACGACGAGCTGATCGAGGACACGTTGACTCTGGTGGAACGCGGCCTGCGCCGCCGCCTGACCCTGCGCAATCGTGCCGAGCGGGTCGACCGGCGCCGGGCACGGGGTCGCACCCAGCCACCGGCCGATGAGTGACGCCCGCCGCCCCGCCGGCTGATGGCAGCTTCCGCGGCGCAACCGCACGTCGGCAGCATCGGTGTCATCGGCCGTCCGTCGACGGGAAAATCGTCCCTCATCAACCGCATCTGCGGTCACAAGGTGTCGATCGTGTCGCCGGTACCGCAGACTACGCGCAGCCGGGTGCGGGGTATCGTCACCAGCGAGGAGGGCCAGCTCATCTTCCTCGACACCCCGGGGCTCCATCTCAGCGAACGCAAGATGAACCTCGTGCTGCGCGACGTGGCGCTGTCGGTTACCGGCGAGGTCGACGTCCTGTTGCTGGTGTTCGATGCCGGGCGCCCGTACGGCAGCGAGGACCATGCCGTGCTGACCGCGTCGCGCGGCTTTTCAGGTCCGCGCGTCGCGGTGCGCAACAAGGTGGATCTGAAGACCTCCGGCGCCACTGCCCGGACCATGCCGGAGGCGGTTCACGCGGCCGGCATCGATGAGCTGCACCCGGTCTCGGCACTCACGGGTGCCGGTGTCGACCGGCTGGTGGCGCGGCTGCTGGAACTGAGCCCGCGCGGCGAGCTGCACTACCCGCCGGACATCTATACGGATCAGAGTCCCGACTTCCGGGTCGCGGAAATCGTTCGCGAGCTGGTCTTCGGGCGTACCCGCGCCGAGGTCCCCCACGCGCTGTACGTCGAGGTGCTGGACCTGGAGCCGCGCGCCGACGGCCTGTGGGCGCGCGCTACCATCTGGGTGGAACGCCCCAGCCAGGTCGGAATCGTGGTGGGCCTGCGCGGTGCCGGCATCGCCGAGATCCGCCGCGGCGCGGAGGCCCAGTTGCGCGCCATCTTCGGTCGTCGAGTGGCCGTCGACCTGCGGGTCAAGGTGCGCAAGAAGTGGCGCCACGACGACAGCGTGCTACAGGCCCTGCGCGCCCGCGGCTGAATGCTTACCCAGCGGCAGGCTTGCGTGCGCCGCCACCGGGCAACGGCTCGCCGCGGCCGAACGCAGCATGCGCGGCCGCCCGGGTACGCGGACCGCGGCACCAGAGCTGCAGTGGTGCCGGCAGGGCCGTGCCGTAGAGCTGCCGAAACGCCTGCACCGTAGAGGGCGAGGTGAACAACACCGCGTCGCAGGCGGCCAAGTTCACCTGCACCGGCGCTGCCACCGGCAAGGTCCGGTAGGCGGTGACCGCGGTCACCTCGGCGCCCGCAGCGCCCAGCGCCTCCGGCAGCGCGGCGTCGGCGAGCTGCGAACGCGGCAGCAGCACGCGCACGCCTGCCAGGGGCTCTGCGGCGCGTAGCGCCGCCAGCAGGCCCGCACCGGTCTCCGGCTGCGCCACCAGGTCGGCCGCCAGGCCGTGCGCCCGCAACGCGGCCGCGGTTGCGGCCCCCACCACCGCCAGTCGCGCATGGGCCAGACGCCGCCCGTCGGCGCCGCGTGCCAGCAGCCGCTGCACCAGCATCGTCACCGCGTAGCGACTGGTCAGCGCCACGATCGAGTAGCCGGCGAGCTGATCCAGCGCCGCATCCAGGGGCCCCCAGTCGGACGGTCCCGCAATCCGGATCAGCGGCGTATGCACCACCTCCCCGAGCCGGCGATAGGGCTCGGCACTGGTCCCGGTCACCAACACCTTGCGCGC
This sequence comes from Spirochaetales bacterium, assembly GCA_047515735.1. Lineage (GTDB taxonomy): Bacteria > Spirochaetota > Spirochaetia > SZUA-6 > Bin103 > Bin103. The sequence goes on from JAKZWC010000204.1 coordinate 2,875, forward strand.
GCGGCTGAACCAGGAGCCGGCGGCGCGGGCCGGCTGCTCGTTCCGGGCGCTGGCACCGGGCCCAGGTGGCGTCGCCCCCTCGCCCGCCATCGGCAGCGGCGGGTCGCCGCGGCCGGCGGCGCCCACCGGTGCCCCTCCCGGCCCGATCACCGCCACCAGAGGGGGCGCCAGCGAGTCACGGCGGGCGGCTGTGCTCAGCGTCAGGGTGGTCACCGACTGGTCGGGGCGGCTGGCGTTGCGGATCAGGGTGACCGCCGTTGCCGGGCTCCATCCTCGGGCCAGAAGCTGCTTGGCTATCACCGCCATCCGTGCGGCGGCCATGTAATAGACCAGGGTATCGGCCACGGGCACCGCCACCTCCGTGTGCCCGGTGCAGAAAGCCACCGACGAGGCCTGCCGGCGCCGCGTCAGGGGCAGCTCCGCGTAGGCGGCGGCCGCCACCGCGGCAGTAATGCCCGGAATCACCTCGTAGGGGATGCCGGCGGCACGCAGGAAGCGGATCTCCTCGGCGCCGCGCGCGAACAGCAGCGGGTCGCCGCCCTTGAGATGAGCCACCCGGCGTCCGGCCGCCGCCTGTTCCGCCAGCAGCCGGTACAGGCGCTGTTGCCGTTCCGGCGCCGGTGCCCGGCGGTCGCCTAGGCCGTACACCGGCCGGTCGGCAAATGGGATCAGCAGGCGCCGGTCCACCAGATCGTCGTAGATGATCACCTCGGCGGCCGCCAGGGCGCGCTGGCCGCGCAGGGTGATCAGCTCGGGGTCGCCCGGACCGGCGCCGATCAGACTTACGAAGGCCGCCATCATTCGCTCCGCGGCGGCGCCGCGACCGTCACAGGTAGTACTCGAGCAGCACCTCGCGCTCGCGCAGCAGGCGGCACACCGCGGCCACTGCTTCCGCCGACGGCGTCTTTGGCGGGAGCGCGAGGTCCGCGTTCACGGCGTGCCGGTCGGCGCCGATGCGGATCACCAGCATGTCGTGGGGCTGGCCGAGAATGCGCAGGGTCTCGGCTTCGTAGGTGTCGAGGTCCGCCACCGTAGTGATGACGATCTGGCCCGCGTCACAGAGGATGTGCGCCACCTCGCCGAGACGCCGCACGTGTTCCCCGCGGTCGTCTCCGGCCAGTGCGATCGTGGTATCCCCGTCTGCCGCCTCGCTCATATCCGCGTCCAGCCCGCGTGCCAGGTTGGTCAGTCCCAGGTAGTAGGCACTGCGGCCGGCGCGGAACAGCTCGCCTTCCAGGCCGCGCGCCACCTCCTGCAGCGACCGCCGCTGCGGGCCGGTGAGCACCACCAGCCGCGCCCGCTGGCCGTAGCGCTCGATGCGCTCCTGCTGGGTTATGGAGCCGCGCACCCAGGCGTAGTCGCGTTGCTTGACGTGCTCGCGCAGGGAGTCCCTGAGCCCCGACAGATACTCGGTGATGATGCCGCCGCCGGCGATCTCGTACTCGTCCACCAGCACAAAGCGGCCGGTTGCCACCAGGTCCGCGCCCAGGCCCAGGTCGAAGGCGATCGGCTTGTGGGTCTCCAGCACGCACTCGGCGACGTCGTGGCGCCCGACGTGCGCCGGCACCTCCCGTTCGCTGCCTTCGCTCCGCCTCGATCCCGCTCCGCGACTCTCCAGACTGGCGGCGTCCAGCACCTGCACGATCTCCTTGACCTGCACCGTGACGCGGGTCGTGGCCAGCTTCAGACGGTAGCGCTTGCCGCGCACCAGCGGGTTGCGGCCGAGCCAGAACAGGTTGCAGCGGAACGTGGTGCCCACGCGCGGCGCCGGTTCGCCGACCCGGCACATCACCTCGCCGGGACGGACGTAGAGTTCCTCGCTCAGGGTGATGCCGGTCGCGACTCCCGCCGCCGCCTCCCGCCGGGGGGGCACGTTGAACCCCTCGATGCTGTGCACGCGGGCACGCTTGCGTGAAGGCAGGAATTCCACCGCGTCGCCGACCCGCACGCTGCCGCTGGCGACCGTGCCGGCGATGATGCGCGCGTCGTCGCCGCGCACCGGGAACTTGTAGACGTCCTGCACCGGCAGCCGCAGCGCCTGCGAGGTGGCCGGTCCCGCGCTGGCGAAGGCGTCCATCTGCTGCAGCAGCGGTGCGCCGTCGTACCACGGCGTGCGCGGCGACGGCGCCGCCAGGTTGTCGCCGTGGCGTCCGCTCACCGGAATGAAGGCGCGCGGCTGCACCTCGATCTCGCGCAGGAAGGCCGCGTACTCCTCGTGGATGGCCGCGAACGTGCCCTGGTCGTAGTCCACCAGGTCCATCTTGTTGACCGCCACCAGCAGTTGGCGGATGCCGAGCATGGCCGCCATGTAGCCGTGCCGGCGCGAGTTCTCGCGCACCCCCTCCTGGGCGTCGATCACCAGGATCGCCGCTTCGGCGCGGGCGGCGCCGGAGATCATGTTCTTCAGGAACTCGATGTGTCCGGGCGCGTCTATGATGATGTAGTGGCGCTTGGCCGAGCGGAAGAACACCCGCGCGGCGTCGATGGTGATACCCTGCGCCTGCTCGTCCTGCAGGGCATCGATCAGGAAGGCGTACTCGAACGGCTTGCCGCTGCGCTCGCAGTTGCGGCGCACCTGCTCGATCCTGCCGCGGGGCAGCACGCCGGTGTCGTGCAGCAGGCGTCCCACCACGGTGCTCTTGCCGTGGTCGACGTGGCCGACCACCACCACGTTCATCACCGCCACCTCCGGCTCCGCGACCGCGGGCGCCGCCACGGGCGGCGTGGCGACGGGGTCCGTTGCCGCCGCCACTACATGTAGCCCTCGCGGCGCAGGGTCTCGAGAGTGCCGTCGCCCTCCCTGTCCTGCTCGCGGCCGGCGCGCTCGGCGATGTGGGAGAACTGTCCGGTGCGCAGTTCGTCAACGATCTCGGCGACGCTGGTGGCCGTGGAGGCGACCGGCTTGGTGCAGGGATAGCAGCCGAGGGAGCGGTAGCGGGTGCCGGCGCCGCGGTCGAAGTAGAGCGGTACCACCGGGATCTCCTCGGCGGCGATGTACTCCCAGATGTTGAGCTCGGTCCAGTCGAGCAGCGGATGCACCCGCACGTGGGTGCCGGGGGCGAAGTCGGTCTTGAACTGGTTCCACAGCTCCGGCGGCTGGTCGCCGATGTCCCAGTCGCTGTGCTGGTCGCGCGGCGAGAAGTAGCGCTCCTTGGAGCGGCTCCCCTCCTCGTCGGCACGCGCGCCGACGATCACCCCGGTGTACGGTTCGGTGTTCGCGTCCTTCACGTACCGGTCCTGCTCGTGATCGAACCGGTAGCGCGGCCAGGCGCCGGACAGCGTGTTGACCAGCGCGTCCGTCTTCAGCGCCTTGCAGCAGGCGATGCGCGACAACGCGCCCGCGGGAAAGGTCTGACCGGCATCGAGCGCCGCCCGGTTCTCGCCGTAGATCAGGTTCAGCCGCCAGTCCCGTACCAGCCGATCGCGGTAGGCGATCATCTCCGGGATCTTGAACGAGGTATCGATGTGGACCAGAGGGAACGGCACCCCGCCGAAGAACGCCTTGCGCGTCAGCCACAACAGGACGGTGCTGTCCTTGCCGATCGACCACAGCATGCAGAGCCGCGGGAACTCCCGGTACGCCTCGCGCAGGATATAGACGCTCTGCGCCTCCAGGCGCTGCAACGCGGTCACGAACGCTCCTCGCCGGGGTGCAGGCCGCACTCCTTGGCGGTGCCCTGCTCCCACCACCAGCGCCCGGCGCGCGCCGGTTCGCCCGGTTCCACGGCACGGGTGCACGGCGCGCAGCCGATACTGAGGAAGCCCTGGTCGTGCAGCACGTTGTAGGGCACCCCGTGGGTCCGCAGGTAATCCCACAACTGCGCCTCGCTCCACTCCGCCAGCGGGCTGGCCTTCACCGCGCCATGCGCCGCGTCCCACTCCACCGGCGGGGTCGCGGCGCGCTCCGGGCTCTGCTCCCGGCGCAGCCCGGTGACCCAGGCCGCGGCATCGGCCAGCGCCCGCCCCAGCGGCTCCACCTTGCGTACCGCGCAGCAGCGCTTGCGCCCCTCCACGCTGGCGTAGAACAGGTTGGGACCGCCGCTGGCGACCATCTCCTGGACCGCCGCGGCAGCGGGAAACAACACCTCGTAGCGCATGTCGTAGCGGCTCATGGTGCGCGCCATCAGATCGTAGGTCTCCTGGTGCAGCCGTCCGGTATCGAGCACGAAAATGCGCGCCCGCGGATCGATCTGCAGCAGCATGTGGGTGAGCACCTGATCCTCCGCCCCCAGCGAAGAGGCCAGCTTCAGCCCCCGCCCGTAGCGCTCCACCAGTGCGCGCAGCAACGCCTCGGGACCGCGCGCCGCAATGCCGGCGAGCTCCTGCAAGGCGGGAGTCGGTGTGGCCATATCTGCCGTCGAGCTCATATCTGATAGGTGAGGTGCGGCTGGGAGCGCTGCTTGTCCCACACCAGATCGGCCAGCGTCACCCGCAGCGCCCGCGTGACGTTCTCGGCGGCGCGTTGCAGCGGTGCCGCGAGTACCTCGTCGCTCCACGGCCCGGCGCCCAACTCCACCGGACCGTCGAGGCAGGTCACAACCTCCAACACCGAGATCTGCGCCGGATCGCGGGCCAGCGCATAGCCGCCGTGGCTGCCACGGTAGCTGCGCACCAGCAACGCGCGCTTGAGCTGCACCAGCACCTGCTCCAGGAACTGCTGCGGAATCCCCTGGTCGGCCGCCACCTCGCGGATCTGGCGCGGCCCGTTGCCGGCGTGGAGGGCCAAGTCGTAAGCGGCCTGGAGGCCGTAGCGTGCTTTTGCGGAGAGCGCCCACATGTCAGTGCTATGTCACCTTGTCAGCTATCTTGATCTACTTGGTCAAGATTAGCGGACCGCTAAACTACGGCTTCCGCGTCGAATGGTCAACCACTAGCGGTCGGGATGGGCCAAAGGCGACGCCCCCTGGCGGCGGTTTTGGGGCGCTACCAGCGGTCGCTGCGCTGCATCACGCCGGCGCCGTAGCACAGCGCGCCGCCGGCGCCGCCGTACAGCACGGCGAACTGGCCGCTGGCGATGCCGGGCAGCGGCTCGTCGAACGCCAGGGTCAGCACGGCGCCGTTGCCGGCCGCCGCCGCGCCGAGCCGACACGGACGCGGCGTGTCGCCGTGACGGACCCGCACCAGCAGGGGCCGCTCGCGCAGGCAGTCCGGCGCCAGCGGCTCGATCCAGTTGCCGTCGGTGAGCAGCACCGAGCATGGCGCCGCGGCGGCGGGGTCGTGCGCCACGTATACCGTGTTGGCGGCGGCGTCCTTGGCCACGACGTACCACGGCCCGTCGCCGAGACCCAGCCCCTGGCGCTGGCCGATGGTATGGAACCAGTGACCGCGGTGACAGCCGACCTGCCGCCCGCCGGGCAACTCCCGGATCGGTCCGTGCGCCTCCCCCAGGTGGGCGCGCACGAAGGCCGGATAGCTCAGCTTGCCGAGGAAGCAGATGCCCTGGCTGTCCTTGCGTTCGCTCGGCGCCAGTCCCCGCTCCCGCGCCAGCGCGCGCACCTGATGCTTGTACAGGTCGCCGAGGGGGAAGCGCAGGCGCTGGAGCTGCTCGCGTCGCAGGTAGGCCAGGAAGTAGCTCTGGTCCTTGGCCGGGTCGGCCCCGCGCAGCAGTCGGCAGTACCCGTCCGCGGCCCGCGCCAGCCGCGCGTAGTGCCCGCTGGCCACGGCGTCGTAGTCGCCGGCGATACGGTCGACGAACGCACCGAACTTGATGGCCCGGTTGCACAGCACGTCGGGGCTCGGCGTGTGCCCGGCGCGCAGGGCGCCCAATACATACTCCACCACCGCCCGCTGGTACTCGGCCTGGAACGGCACCACCTCGAGCGGGACCTGCAACTGGTCGCACACGGCGCGGGCGTAGCGCAGGTCCTCCTCCCAGGGACAGTCGCCGAGGAACGCCAGCTCCTCCTCCAGCCAGATCTTCAGGTAGAAGGCGGTGAGCCGATGGCCCGCCTCACGCAGCAGGGCCAGCGCCAGGGCGCTGTCGACACCGCCCGAGAGCAGCACCGCGATGCGCCCGGGACGCGGGCTCATGAGCGGCCTGGCACGGTCCGCTCCGCGGGTACCGCGACCGCGCCGGCGGCCCTCACCGCGGGTCGCGGCGCCGGTGCCGAACGCCGGCGGCGGCACCCACCAGCAGGTCGGTCACGCAGCGGGTGAAGAGCCCGTTCTCCACCACGCCGGGGATGGCGGCGAGGTCCGCTTCGCCGCGTACGGCATCGAATTCGGACGGCGGCCAGGCATCGATGATCAGGTTGCCGTGATCGGTGATCACCGGACCCTGCTTGCGTACCGCGGTGCGCACCGCGCTGCGGAATCCGCGCTCCCGCAACGCCGCGCGCACCGGCGCCAGCGCCAGTGGCACCACCTCCACCGGCACCGGGAAGCGGCTGCCGAGGCGCGGCACCAGTTTCGACTCGTCCACCACGATGGCGTAGCGACGGCTGACCGCGGCCACCACCTTCTCGTTGAGCAGGGCGCCGCCGCCGCCCTTGATCAGGTCCCAGGCGGGGTCCACTTCGTCGGCGCCGTCGATGCTCAGGTCGAGGGTTCCGTCCACCACCGGGTCGTTGAGCGTGACCAGGTTCAGGCCCAGCTCCCAGCACTCGGTCTGGGTCTGGGTGCTGGTGGGGACCAGGGCGAGGTCGCGCAAGGTGCCGCCGTGCACCCGTTCGGCGATGGCGCGCACCGCGTGCACGGCGGTCGAGCCGGTACCGAGCCCGACCCTCATTCCCGATTCCACCAGGGCGGCGGCGGCGCGGCCCACCGCTGCCTTGGCCGCCTCCGCCGCTGCCGGCGGGTTGGATACGTCACTCATGTGTCTACCCTTCCGCCGGCGGCGGCGGCGCCGCGTAGGGTGCCAGCAGCGGCGCGATGCGCTCGCGCCCGCTGAGGAGGATGAAGTCCGCCAGCCGCGGACCCCGCTCGGCGCCGATCAGCGCCCGATAGGCGGCGCGGAACAACGCCCGCGGCTCCAGGTCCTGCTCCGCGGCGATGGCGTAGATGCGGTCGGTGAGGGAGGCGCCGTCGTGGCGCTCGAGCCGAATCAGCTCCTGGTACAGGCCGCCGAGTGCCGCGGCCTCCGCCTGCGGCAGCGCGGGGGGCGGCTCCTCGGCGCGCCGCAGCCGAAAGCGCATGGCCGGCGGGGCGTAGCTCTTCAGCCAGGTAGCGGCGCCCTGCGCCCGCGCCTGCAGTCGGCGCCGGGTGTCCGCGGCTTCCGGCCCCGTCAAATGCAGCTCCTGCACCAGCGCCGCCAGCGTCTCCGCCACGTCGCCGTCGCGGATCTGGATCAGGTTGCACAGGTGGCGGAACGGCACCTGGGGCGCCATCCGCGCCGGCCCCTGCGCGATCTGCGACAACTCGTAGACGCGCCGTTCGCGGTCGCGCCGCTTGGCCCCGATCTGCTCCTGGCCGAAGTACACCCGTTCGGCGCGGTCGTAGTCTTCGTAGATCTTGAGCACGTCGAGATCGAACGACACCACGAACTCGGCGTTGGGACGGGTCCCGGCGTAGCGGAACCGCACCACCTCGGGCTGATAGACGGTAAGCACCTGCTCGATGGTGACCGCGTTTCCCGCCGAGGAGGAAATTCGGCCGGCTCCCCCCTTGACGCCCACGTCGCCGAACAGGAAGGTCACCGGCGGCTCGTAGTCGTACACCTCCCGCGCGATCGGACCGCCGGTGTCGAACGAGCCGCCGGCGGAGTGGTGATCCTTGCCGGCGGGCTCGCAGTCCACCCCCTCGTACGCCCAGCGCATCGGCCAGTCGATACGCCACAGCAGCTTGGCGGCGCCGGAGCGGGTCAGGTCCAACCGCTTCTCGGTTCCGTCCACGTCGCGGTAGGTCACGGCGTCGTCGCCGTCCCAGTTCAGCACCGTGGTGTTGTCGGTGCCGTCCAGTTCTGAGTATATCGTGATCGGCCAGTAGTCCTCCGGCAGCGGCGTATCGCGGTGGCGATCGAGGATGCCGCGGATTACGGCGCGCCGCGCCAGGGCGGTGCGGATGCCGTCGGCGTAGCGGGCGGCCCGGTAACGCTGCGCCTGGTACAGGTACTCGGGTTCGATCCCCAGCCGCGGGAGCACCTGCTCCAGGCCTTGCTCGAACCCCGCCGCGAAGTTGGGGGCGACCTCGAATGGATCCGGCACCGCCACCACGGGCTTGCGCAGGTGGCGGGCGAGCTCCTCCTGCCGCGGCAGGTCGGGGGGCACCTTGCGGAATACGTCGTAGTCGTCCCACGAGTAGATGAAGCGCACCCGCTTGCCGCGGTCGCGCAACGCCCGCGCCACCAACTCGGTGGACATCACCTCGCGCAGGTGCCCGAAGTGGACCGATCCGGACGGCGCCACCCCGGAAGCCACCACGTAGCAGTCGCGCTCCCCGCGCTGGCGGATGATGCGTTCGGCGGTCACGTCCGCCCAGTGCCCGGCGTGCATGGCGGGTGCGGCGGAGTTGGTCGGTGATACGGCAGGTACAGCCCCAGTCATCTCGCGCCGAGTATAGAAATGCGGCGCGCCGCCGGCAATCGCAAGGTTCGCGGCCGCCGCGCGCGCAACGTGCCATCATCGCAGCCGGCGCGCCGCCGCTACCCCAGCCTGCATCGGGGGAGGAAGCTCATGGGAAGAATTCTGGCACTGACACTCGCAATCTTCGCGGGGACGATGGGCTGCGTGACGCGGCCCGGGGTATCCGCCGCCGAGCAGGCGGCCGTCGCCGTCGCCGCCGGCAACTGGCAGCCGCAAGAGGGCACTGCCTCCTGGTACGGCGCCGACTTTCACGGCCGTCCCACCTCCAACGGCGAGCTCTACAACATGTACACCCACACCGCGGCCCACAAGACGCTGCCGTTCAACACCGTCGTACGGGTCACCCACGTCACCACCGGCGCCTCCACCGAGGTACGCATCAACGACCGCGGTCCGTTCGTGGGGAATCGCCTCATCGACCTGTCGATGGCCGCCGCGCGCGACCTGGACATGGTGCGCACCGGCACCGCGCCGGTACGCATCGAGGTGCTCCGCCCGGGTGACCCGCCGCCGGTGTACCTGATCCAGCTAGGCTCGTTCCGGGAGTATGCCAACGCCCGCAACCTGCTGGACCGACTGCGCAAGGCCGGCTTCGGCGCGGAACTGCAGCAGGGGGACGGGCTGACCCGGGTGGTAATCCCGGGTCTGGACGCCGGCGCTGCGACGCAGGTGCAGCAGCACCTGCGCGAGCGCGGCTTCCCGGAGGGACTGCGGCGCGTCGCCAACCGCTGACGCGAGCATCCCGGCTCGCGTGCGCCGCTTGCGCCCGCCTTTTCCGCACCGCCGTTGCCCTGCCGCCGACCACCGCCTTGAGCCGCGCCGTCAATCCTGCTATGGATGAAGGGCGGGCCGGCTCCCGTCCCGTACGCCCCAGTAGCTCAGTTGGATAGAGCATCGGTTTCCTAAACCGCAGGTCGGACGTTCGAGTCGTCTCTGGGGCAATGCGCATCGCCCTCGCCCAGATCAACACCACCGTCGGCGACTTCGTCGGCAACAGCGAGTTGATCCTCGCGCGGCTGGCGCAGGCACGCGCGCAGCAGGCCGAGTTGGTGGTGTTCCCGGAGCTCTGTCTGTGCGGCTACCCGCCGATGGACCTGCTCGACCACGCTTCCTTCGTGGAGGAGAACCTCAAGGCACTGCGCCGCATCCAACGCGCCATGCCCGCCGGCCTGGGAGCGGTGATCGGCTACGTCGACCGCAACCGCAGCGGTACCGGCAAGCGGCTTGTCAACGCCGCCAGCCTGCTGGCCGACGAACGCCTGCTGCATACCCAGGCCAAGACCCTGTTGCCTACCTACGACGTGTTCGACGAGGCGCGCTACTTCGAGCCGGCGGCGCAACGGCGCACGGTGGAGTTCAGGGGCGAACGCCTCGGGCTCACCATCTGCGAGGACATCTGGTGGGAGACCGATCCCGACCCCGGGGGACGCTACGCGGTCGATCCGGTGCGCGACTGCCTCGACGCCGGCGCCACGCTGCTGCTGGCACCCTCCGCCTCCCCCTACCACCGCGGCAAGCCGGACGTGCGCCGCCGGCTGCTGCAGGGCATCGGCGCCGCCTCCGGCGTGCCGCTGGTGTACGTCAACATGGTCGGCGGCAACGACGGCCTGCTGTTCGACGGCCAGTCGTTCGTCACCGGTGCCGGCGGCCAGCTGGTGCTGCAGTGCGCGGGCTACCGGGAGGAGCTGGCGGTGTGGGACAGCGCGGCGCCGGGTACGCCGGTGGCGGCCAACGCCGACGGCTGGGCCGAGCTGGAGCGCGCCCTGGGGATGGGCATCGGCGACTACCTGCGCAAGACCCATCACGAACGCGTGCACGTTTCGGTCTCCGGCGGCATCGATTCGGCGCTGGTGGCCGCGCTGGCGGCGCGCGCCCTCGGTCCCGACCGGGTCACCGCGTTCTCGCTGCCCTCGATGTACTCGTCGCCGGGGAGCAGGACCGACGCCGCGCTACTCTGCGAACGCCTCGGGGTGCCCCTGCACACTATCGCCATCGAGGAACTCTACGCCGGCTACGAGCGCGCGCTGGCCCCGGTGTTCGCCGGCGCCCCGCCGGACATCACCGAGGAGAACCTGCAGGCGCGCATCCGCGGCATGCTGATGATGGCGTTCTCGAACAAGACCGGCTCCATCCTGCTGGCTACCGGCAACAAGTCGGAGCTGGCCACCGGCTACTCCACCCTGTACGGCGACCTGTGCGGCGGGCTGGCGCCGATCGGCGACCTGCTCAAGACCGAGGTGTACGCCCTCTCCCGCGCCATCAACCGGGACGGCGAGATCATCCCCGAGGCGACGCTCACCAAGCCGCCGTCCGCCGAACTGCGCCCGGGCCAGACCGACCAGGACTCCCTGCCCGACTACGAGGTGCTCGACCGGATCCTGCAGCTCTACGTGATCGACAACCTCACCCGCGGCGAAATCGTCGCGCGCGGCTTCGACGACGCCACCGTGGTCGACGTGCTGCGCCGCGTGGGCCGTGCCGAGTACAAGCGCCGCCAGGCCCCCACCATCCTCAGGGTCTCCCCGCGCGCCTTCGGCACCGGCCGCCGCTTCCCCATCGCCCGCGAAATCCACGAGGTCTCCTGACCCCATCTCCCCGCCTACGGGCGTACGCTGCCTCACTCTTGAAGCTGGCGCACTGCCCGTCCGTCGTGTCGTAG
>JAKZWC010000205.1:0-6552 GCA_047515735.1 Spirochaetales bacterium
GCGTCGCACCGTCAGGGTTTCCCCCATTGCGGACTATTCTTAGCTGCTGCCTCCCGTAGGAGTCTGGGCCGTGTCGCAGTCCCAGTGTGGCCGTTCACCCTCTCAGGCCGGCTATCCATCGTCGCCTTGGTAGGCCATTACCCTACCAACAAGCTAATGGAGCGCAGGCTCATCTCCAGGCGGCACAATTGCGCCTTTCATCGGGCATTCGCAAATGCCCGGCATCATGCGGTATTACCCCATGTTTCCATGGGCTATCCCCCACCCCGAGGTAGATTACCTACGTGTTACTCACCCGTCCGCCACTGTCCACACGCCCGAAGGCATGTTTCTCGTTCGACTTGCATGCTTAAGACACGCCGCCAGCGTTCGTTCTGAGCCAGGATCAAACTCTCCATGATATGTTAAGCGTCACTCCGAAGAGCAACGCTCAGTTATCTGAAGTTTATCCTTGACAAAATATTGACAAGGCCGACGTACACGGTGCCGATAACTCATTAGCATCGTACCGCGCCGCCGGTCCCGTTCACAACTTTTTGGCTCTCCCTTCTCTCAAACGACCTGCAAACACCGTCAGGCGCGATGGGTTTCGCAACCCAAGCCTGCCAGAAACGTCTACGGTCGCACGTTGTCAAAGATCAGCGGACAGCGCACCAGCAGAAGCTTCGCGTCGCCCACGTTGCGGATCAAACGCTTGCTTCCGGCCCCGCCCGTAGGCGGATGCTTCAAGCCCGCGCATCTCCCAGGTTTGGAGGTGCTCCCCAAACCAGCGGAGGTTAATGTAAGCCGGCCCCAATCAGTCGGTCAACCGCATCGGTCGATTTTTTTTACGACGCCGGATCCCGGTCAGCGGCGGCAGAACGCCGAGGGAGCAGGTAGAGCGTTTCGGCGCCGCTCGCTGGCAAGAGCACCGATTCGATGCCGCGGCATTCCCGGCGGCCCGGCGGCTCGTCAGGTGGGCTTGGATGGACCGTTCAGGGTATCCTCGTCGGCGCGCGGCATGCCGACACCATGCGCCGTTAGTCCGTGATAGCGTACTTAGCACGCCGCACCAGCAATGTCTAGCAATTCGACACCGCACCCGCCTACGACTCATCGCCGGTCACGACTTCGCCTGGCGGCAAATGCGCTCTCCCTGGCGCGCATCTTCATAGGGGCAGCTGCCTATCTGGTGTTGTCGGGCGCCCGTGATGCGGGCGTGGCCTCACCGCCCACCGCCGCCGCCGCGGCTCTGGTTCTCGTGCTGGTGGCGGCGCTCACCGACTACCTCGACGGAGTGATGGCGCGCCGCGCCGGCGCTCACACTGCCGTACCCTCCACCGACTGGTTCGGACGATGGATCGACGCCTTCACCGATTTCTTTCTGTTTCTCTGCGTGTACGGCGCGTTGCTTCGCGCCGCGATGGTGCCGGCCTGGCTCTACGCACTGTTTCTGGCGCGCGAAGGAGTGATGTATCTGATGATCCGTCCGGCGGCCCTGCGCCTGGGTCTGGACCACGGCGCCCGCCTCCCGGGCAAGTTCAAGACGGTGCTGCAGTACGCCGGCGTGATCGGACTCCTGGCCCTGCTGGCGCTGGCGCCAGACCTGGGGCTGTCGACGGGAACCTTGAATTCCGTTGCCACGGGCACCATGGCGGTGTTGGTGGCGGTGTCGTTGGCGTCGTTGTACTGGTATCTGCGGCCGCTGTTTCTTTCCTGGCCACAGCCGCAACGGGGGTTGCCAGAGCAGCTCTGTGCCACGCTGCTGGGCCTCACCCTGCTGCAGCTGCTGTTGTTTCGCGTGCTGGCCCCCGATGGCGCACTCTGGGCTCTGTTCCTGATCGGCACGATCCTGTTTCACGTCGCGATCGGTGGACTCCTGTTCTGGCGGCACCAGGAATTCGCGCTGGCGGACCCCGCTGGCCGCGTGCGGGCCGCGCGTCTCACTCTTCCCAACACGCTGACGCTGGTACGACTCAGCTCGATTCCCACGCTGACGCTATTGCTCGCCGTGGGGCCGCGGTCCGGCATGGTCCCGGTTCTGGTGGCCGTAGCCGCCGGCGTGTTCCTGACCGACCTGTTCGATGGAGCTCTGGCCCGCCGACGGCAGCAGGTGACCCCTATTGGGGGCTACCTGGACTCGGGAAGCGACTATCTGGTGCTGCTTGCCCTGGCCATGCTGCTCGCCGCCAAGGGTATCCTGCCTTACTGGCTGGCCCTGCTGCTCACCGCCCGCCTGGTGCTCCACGCCCTGGCGATGGGAGTGCTCGTGCTGCGCCACGGCCTTCAGGTCGCCAGACCCACTACCTGGGGCAAGGTCTCGGTGGCTGCCGCCATGGTGCTGATTACCTTGGAACTGCTGGCCCACGCCGCCACGGCAATCACCCCGTCAGCCGGCAGCGTCGGCGCCCTGCTGCTGAAACGCGGCCTGCAGACCGCCGAACTGGTTACCGGGGTGTTGATCGTGATCTCGCTGGCCGACCAGCTGCGTTACTTCCTGCATACCCTGGGTGCGGCGCGCGCCGCACCGGCGCCGGACGGCGAGCGCGACCAATGATACGCCACGTTCGCATACCGAGCCGCGGGTCTAGCGTGGTTCCGTGTCGCGCGAGGTATGGGCTACAATTTCGGTTCCAGCACAGTTGCCGCGAGACGTAAGCATGGCGAAGAAGATCATATCCGTTGCCTTGGTCGGCTCCCATCCTACCAAGGCAATGAATCCGGCCGTCCCCTACTCACCGAAGGAAATCGCGGACGCGGCCATCGCCAGCCGGAAGGCCGGTGCGGCCATCGTCCACGTCCACGTGCGCGAGCCCGAAACCGGTGTCCCGACGTCCCGTATCCAGCTGTTTGCCGAGGTCGTGGACCGGATCCGCCAGCAGTCCGACATCCTCATCAACCTGACTACCAGTGGACTGAACATCCCTGGCAAGAACGTCATCGAGGAGCGGTTGGAGCCGGTGGAGCTGAAACCCGAGATCTGTTCCCTCGACGTCGGTTCCATGAACTTCGGTGAGCGCGTGTTCCTCAATCCTCCGGACTGGGGAAGAGCCGCTGCGCAGCGCATGCGCGAAGCCGGGGTAAAACCGGAAATCGAAGTGTTCGACGCCGGTCACGTACGCCAGGCCCGCGCGCTGATCGATGAGGGGTTGTTCGCGCCGCCGCCGTTCGTGCAACTGTGCATGGGCGCGGGCTGGGGCATCGAGGCGACGGCGGAGAACCTGCTGTTCATGAAGAGTCTGCTGCCCGCCGGTGTGCCGTGGTCGGTGTTGGGAGTCGGCCGCGCGCAACTCCCCATGATCGCCATGGGGATTGTCCTCGGAGGCCACATCCGGGTCGGCTTCGAGGACAACATCTACCTGCGCAGGGGGGTGCTGCTGAAGAGCAACTCGCAGATGGTGGACCTCGCCGCCAGCCTGGTGGAGCAGCTCCAGCACCAGGTCGCCACACCGGCGGAAGCCCGACAGATTCTTGGCATCCCAGGGTCTGCCGACAAGCGCTGAGGAACCGGGTATGGGCCGGGAGCGCGGCCAACCGCAACCACCCCGTGATGCGGAGCCGCGGGACTCTCTGGACGCGGTGACGGACAGCATCGTGGAGTGGCACATGCTCAACATGGCCGGCGAGCTGATCACCATCCGTATGGCCGACACCATCGGGATCGGGCTGCGGCAGGTCCTCAGACCCTACTGGACCTACGACCCCGGCAGTGGCGATGGTGTCGCCCCTATTCCCCATCTGATGCACCTGGAGACCAACGGCCGGCAGGTCGCCCTGGGGGCCCCGCTGCGCCAGAAGTACCGTTTCCGGTTGGTGACCAGCCGAGGTGTCGACGGAGGGCTGATTCGCGCCCACCTGGTAATGTACTGCACCCTGTACGAGCGTGCCGTGCAGGCATCCGGATCACTGGGAAGTGCCGAGATCTGGATGGCTCTGACCCGCCCGTTCGCACCGCCGGGTGCACGCAGGCTCACCGCCGTGCCAGCGGCGCTGGCGTTTCTCACCGAGCATGGTCTGGCCGAACACGAGCTAGGTGGCCGCCCGATCGAGTCGTTCCGCTGTCACGCCGTGGCGCCGGAGACGCTATACCGCGATACCCTGCCGCTGGCGTACCACTTGGACCGGTCCGATTCGAACCGCCACATCAACATGCACGTGTATCCGCAGCAGGCTCTCGATCACCTGGCGCTCGCCTTTCACCGCTCCGGCGGGGATGTGGGGCAACTTCGCTTCCGTAGGGTCACGGTGTACTTCCGGCGGCCGTTCCTGCCCGGCGACATCGCCGAGGTGGATCTGGACCTGGTCACCGGGCAGGATCGGTTCCGTGGCGCGCTACGCTTCCATCATGACCTGAGACCGGGCGGACGGAGCGAAAAGATCTCCATGGCGTTGCTGGCGGAAGGAGTGCTCGCCGGGGACTAAAGCCACCCGTCCACCGGCACTTGGGGGTCCGGGCGAGGTCATCCTTCGGGGGCGTCAGGTGCGCCGGTCGACTCGCTCCTGCAACAGCTCGACGCAGGATGCCAACTCCAGCGCCGGAGTCTGCTCGCCCGTGCGGTCGCGCAGAGAGACGGTGCCGGCGGCCTGTTCCTTGCCGCCGACTACTATCATGCAGGGCACTTTCTGTTTCTGAGCAGTGCGGATCTTGGCGCCCATACGGTTGTCGGACAGGTCAGCTTCCACGCGAAAGTCGTGCTGCTGCAACCGCGTGGCGACCGCCTCGGCGTAGTCGTTCACCTGCGGATTCACCGGGATCACGACCGCCTGAACCGGCGCCAGCCACATCGGAAAGGCACCGGCGTAGTGCTCGATAAGCACTCCGAGGAAGCGCTCGAACGCGCCATGGAGGGCGCGGTGCACCATGACCGGGCGGCGCTGGCTGCCATCGCGATCCACGAACGACATGTCGAACCGCTCCGGCAGGTTGAAGTCGAACTGAATCGTGGTCATCTGCCAGAGGCGGCCGAGGGGATCGCGCACGTGCAGATCGATCTTCGGCCCGTAGAACGCACCGCCGCCTTCGTCGATCTCGTACTCCAACTCGTGGGCCTCGATAGCGCGGCGTAGCGAAGCGGTCGCCCGCTCCCAGCTCGCGTCGTCGCCCACTGCCTTGTCCGGCCGCGTCGACAGATGAGCGACCAGGTCCTTGAAACCGTAAGCCTGCCACATGCGCAGGGAGAACCGCAGCACCTCGCCTATCTCTCCCTCGATCTGGTCGGGCGTACAGAAGATGTGGGCATCGTCCTGGGTCAGGCCACGCACGCGCAACGCGCCGTGCAGCGTACCCGAGCGCTCGAAGCGGTATACCGTCCCGAGTTCCGCCCAGCGCAGAGGGAGATCGCGGTAAGAACGGATATCACTCTTGTAGATCATGATGTGGAACGGACAGTTCATCGGCTTCAGATAGTAGTTGCTGTTGTCCAGTTCCATGGCCGGGAACATGTTGTCGGCGTAGAAGTCGAGGTGGCCCGAGGTCTGCCACAGCCACTCGCGTCCGATGTGGGGCGTGTTGACCAACTCGTAGCCGCTGGCGTAGTGCTGCCGCTTCCAGAAGTCCTCGATGACAGAGCGCAGCCGGGCACCCTTGGGATGCCAGAAGATGAGCCCCGGGCCCACCTGCTCCTGAATCGAGAACAGATCCAGTTCGCGGCCCAGCCGCCGGTGGTCGCGCTTCTCGATCTCGACGAGGCGCTCCAGGTACGCAGCCAGTTCCTGCGGACTCTCCCACGCCGTGCCGTAGATGCGTTGCAGCATGGGCCGTCGCTCGTCGCCGCGCCAATAAGCACCGGCGCTGCCGGTGAGCTTGAACGCGGCGGAGTTGAGCTCTCGGGTACTCGCCACGTGGGGGCCGCGACACAGGTCGGTGAACGTGTCCTGCGTATACAAGGATATCTCTTCATCCGGCGGCAGGCCGTCGATCAACTCCAGCTTGTACGGCTGCTCCACGAACCGCTGCTGCGCGGCCTCGCGGCTGATCACGCTCCTGGCAAACGTATGGTCACCGCCGAGGATGCGGCGCATGAGCGCCTCGATCTGCTCCAGATCCTCGGGAGTGAGGGAGCGGGGCAAATCGAAGTCATAGTAGAATCCGTCGGCGATCGGCGGTCCAATGGCGAGCTTGGCTTCCGGAAACAGCTCCAGTACCGCCTCTGCCATCACATGGGCAAACGAGTGTCGGATGCGGTGCAGGTGGTCGACGGAAAGGCTCCCCGCCGCGTCGCCGGCCACGACACCTGGAACGGAATCTGCCATGCTCCTCTCCGAACCGTCACCCGCGCCGCCGCCGGCGGGTCTGCCGCCGGCGTTGACTGCGGGTGACCGCCACCGTTCCCGCGGGTGCCTCAGCGGACGCTTCCGGTGACGGCTCGGCGGTTCCGGGCGTCGGTGCGGCGGATGCAGGGGTGACCGTGGGCGTACCCTTTACCGGGCTGCCGCCGGCGCGTGCGACTACGGGTTGTGCCGGTGCGACGCCGGGCGCAACGGCGGCGGCGCGGGGGCTGCGCCGGGTTCGCACCAGGCGCCATATCAGCACCGTGGGTGCAGCGACGAACATGGAAGAATAGGTCCCGACCA